>JAYSZD010000717.1:0-3330 GCA_043738185.1 Hymenobacter sp.
GCCGGCGTGGTGCTGGCCGGCGAGCTGAGCCTGGGCGCCGCCATCAGCAGCTCCGACTGGGTGAGCAGCCACGAACAGTACGGCCGCAACCGCTAGGCGCTTAACTCAGTCGCCAATTTGCCAGGTTTGCTCACCTGCACCAGCCACATTGAGCGTTGCGCTAAAATAAGTTGGGCGGCATGGTGCCGCTCGCAAACGCCGCAGTGTATGAATGCACTGCGGCGTTTGCGTTTTTATACTGTCCAGCCAAGCTTGAGCTCGGGATGCTTTTCAAAGCAGTTGGAAATTCGTGAAATAACACCCTTCCTGCTGAGGATAGAATTGCAGTAATTATTGTATTTTTGATACCCCTAAATCATTTTCGCACTTTATAGTTAGTGAACTATTACTACTACTTATTGATGCTTCTGCTGCTGGCTGTTGGACCGCCTGCCTGGGGCCAGGCTAGCCGCGACCAGGCCGAGGCAGTGGTGGCGTACCAGCAGGCCAACGCTTCGCCGACAGGCGTGGCGTTGCGCGGCGCGCTCGGCCAGCAGTCGTCCGGTTTTGTGGGCGATGGCAGCTTTGCATTCGGCTTTCTGCGCACCTACGCCGGGCGTTACCTGCCCATTCCGGGCCTCCGTTATCATGCGGGCTTGCAGGTGCTGGAAGTGCAGGATTCGGTAACCATCGAAACGACCCACTTATGGACGGCGGCCAGCCTGCGGGGCTTCGACGTGGGCGAACCCGACGACCCCGAAGTGCCCGTTCGCCGCTTCCGCTCCCGCCTGGTGAAGGAAGGCAGCGCAGGCGCCCGCCGCGAGTTTGTGGAAGTCCTCACCGCTGTCGATGCCGGGCCGCTGCTGCTGAGCTGGCTTTACGGCGTAGCCCCTACGCCCACTGCCGATGGCCACCGCGCCCTAGTGGCCACGCTGCTGGCGGGCCCCGGCACCGTGGGCAGCGAGCCGTTGCGACCGCTGGAACCAACCCAGGTGGCGGTATTACGCCTTTTCGGCTCCCGCAGCGATGATGTACGCGCCTTCGCCGACACCAACCAGCTGGATTACACCCGCCCCGCCGACATTGCCCGCATGATGGACCACTACAACCGCATGGTGGTGGTGGTGAAATAACCTTGCCCACCCGCACGGCCCGAAAACCAAAACGGCACCGCCGGCCTGTCAATCAAGGCCGGCGGTGCCGTTTTCATTGAGAACAATCCGATTTAGAGCGGGTCGGCCGTCACCCGGAAGGTGGCGTCGGAGCGCACTGTGTAGGGGCTGGTAATTATCCGGTTCGAGGTGTAGATGGCCTCCAGGGTGTAGGTTTCGGCTTTCAGGTACTCATCGAGCCGGGTGGTGGCGGGCACCAGCATAATGGTGTTCGCCCCCCGGGGCACGCTGGCCTGCTGGGCCAGCAGGATTCGGTTGTTGGCTTTGGTGCTGATATACACCTCCACCTTATCCAGAAAATCAAAGGTGGCGCCCTGCGGAGTCGTGATGGTCAGCGTCATACGGTCCAGGAACACGTCCTTCACCTTGTCCTTGCTGGTCTTGTTGTTGCGAAAGGATTCCGCCGAGTTCGTGGCCACCGGCTCGGCCGAAACCGGGCCCGTGCCGGGGAGAATTAGCGGGATGGTCACACTCTGGCTCACGTCCACGGTAAAAGTCAGGAGCTTGTCGATTTTTTTACAGCCTACGAATACCAGTAGCAACACCAGCGGGGCTAAAAGCAGGGTTTTCTTCATGACGTTAAATATAAAGTTGGCGGGTTAGCAGCGGGTTAATCCATCATGTCGGCCGCGCGGGGCGGGTCAGGCACGAAACCCGGATTCCAGCTCATGGGGTACCGGGCATCAATATAAGGCAAAGCCGCTTCTGTAAGGTAGAGCGGGCGAAACGTATCGAGCATTACGGCCAGCTCGTGGGTTTCTTTTTTGCCGATGCTGGCTTCCACCGTGCCGGGGTGCGGCCCGTGCGGCAGGCCCGTGGGGTGCCAGGTGAAGGAAGCCAAATCGACGCCCTTGCGCGACATGAAGTTACCGGCCACGTAGTAGAGCACCTCGTCCGAATCGACGTTGGAATGGTTGTAGGGCGCCGGAATGCTGAGCGGGTGGTAGTCGAACAGCCGCGGCACAAATGAGCAGATAACATAGTTGTGCCCCTCAAACGTCTGGTGCACGGGCGGCGGCTGATGCAGACGGCCGGTTATCGGTTCAAAATCGTGAATACTGAAGGCGTAAGGGTAGAAATAACCATCCCAGCCCACCACGTCGAACGGCGAATGCGCGTAGGTCAGCTCGTGCAGCAGGCCTTCTTTTTTGGTGCACACGAGGTAGTCGCCCTCCGGGAAATCGTCGGTAATGAGCTCACTCGGCGGGCGCATGTCGCGCTCGCAATAGGGCGAATGCTCCAGCAGCTGGCCAAAATGGTTGCGGTAGCGCCGCACCGTTTCCACGGGGCTGAAGGACTCGATTATCATCAGGCGCACTGGCCCTTCCTCAAAATGCAGCTGGTGAATGACCGTACGCGGCACCACCACATAGTCGCCGGGCTCGAAAGCCACTTTGCCCATCTGGCTCCACAATTCGCCCCGGCCTTCGTGCACGAAAATCACCTCGTCGGCCTGGGCGTTTTTGTAGTAATAGTCCATCCGCCGGTCCGTGGGATTGCAGATGCTCATGGTCACGTCGGCGTTGCCAAGCAGGGTTTGGCGGGCGGCTAGGTAGTCGCCCCCGGTGCTGGTCTGAGCCAGCGTGCGCAGGTGTTCGGGCTGTAGCGGCCGGTCCTTCAGCAGCTTGGGCGCATAGGGTTTGGGCTGGCCCACGTGCTTAATCTGGGTGGGCGGATGCACGTGGTAGAGCAGCGACGACACGCCGTGAAACCCCAGCGTGCCCACCAGCTGCTCCGAATACAGCGTGCCATCGGGCTGGCGAAACTGGGTGTGGCGCTTGCGCGGAATCTGGCCAAGGCGGTGGTAATGCGACATAAAAGCAGGAGTGGGATTGGGACCGTGAAGTTACGGGCTATGCCTGTCATTGTGAGCGCCGCGCGGCAACCGAGGGCTTGCGCTGGCTACTCCGGCCTGCTCTCCGCAACCAGCCGGGCAACGTGGCAGTCCCCGGCTCCGCTTATCATGAGGAGCTCCCGCAAAAAACGAAAACCAGGGCACGCTACAGCTCAGCAAGCGGCTTTTGAGGCCGTGGCTTTGAGTATTGCAGGCGACTGTTCACAACCTAGAGCAGTTCGCAGGACGCCGTACAGTAGCGCGAAGTCATTTGCGAAAACGTCTGTCATGCCGAGCGCAGCCGAGGCATCTTGTTCGCACTGTTCAACGAAGCACACGAGATGC
>JAYSZD010000718.1:0-3326 GCA_043738185.1 Hymenobacter sp.
GCGTCGCGGCCGTACTTGTGCTCGGCGTAAAGGCCTTCCGAGAAGTCGGCCATCGACTCGTTGACGGTAATGTTCGACCACGATTCGGCCGTCACATAATCGCCAAACCACTGGTGAAACAGCTCGTGGGCAATCACCGATTCGCTGCCAAACTCGCGGTCCAGCAGCTCGCGGTCCGTCATCTGCACCTGCTCGCCGTGCAGCGTGGCGGTGGTGTTTTCCATGGCGCCGCTCACGTAGTCGCGGGCCACAATCTGGGCGTACTTGTTCCAGGGGTACTCCACGCCGAGGCGGTTGGAGTAAAACTCCAGCATGTCGGTGGTGTTGCCAAAAATCTGCTTGGCAAAGGGCGCATACTTGGGTTCCAGGTAGTAGCTCACTTCCTTGCCGCGCCAGGTGTCCTTCGTAATCTTGAAGTCGCCCACGGCCATCATAAAGAGGTAAGGCGCGTGGGGCAGGTCCATTTTCCAGGTGTCGGTGCGCAGGCCGGGGCCGGCGGGCGTCTGGCTCACCAGCGCGCCGTTGCTGAGCGTGACGTATTTGGCGGGCACGGTCATGCTGATTTCCTGGGTGGTTTTCTGGTTCGGCCGGTCGATGGTTGGAAACCAGGCCGAGGAGGCTTCGGTCTCGCCCTGGGTCCAGATTTGCACGGGCTTGCCGGCCACGGCGCTGTCGGGGTTGATGAAGTACAGGCCCTTGGCGTCGGTAATGGCCGCGCTGCCCTGCACTTTCAGCTCGTCGGGCTTCGAGACGTAGTCGATGTAAACAATGTATTGCTCGCCGGGCTTGAAGGTTTTGCCCAGGTTAATGCGCAGGTTGGCGCCGTCGGTATACGTGTACTTCAGGGGTGTCTGCTGGTCGCCGTTCATCAAAGCCACCGCTTTGATGTCCATGCCTTTGGCGTCGAGCCGGAGCGTGTCGGTGGGGTAGGCGTGGGGCTTGAGCGTAATCCAGGTCTTGCCGTAGAGGTAGCGCTTGGCGTAGTCGAAGCGCACGTCGAGCTTGGTGTGCACCAGGTCGTTGATTTTGGTTGCGGAGGCCCGGTAAGGCGATTCGGCTTTCGAGGCAGGGGAGGTGGGCGCCTGGGCCAGGGCCGGCGTGGTGGCCACCAGGCCCAGCAGGCCCAGCGCAAAAAGGTGCTTCATGAAAAAAGGTTGAGAAGGTTGGGTTGAGCGAAAGACACCGCCGGGATTCCGATGTTGTCCGTTTTGGCTACGAAAGTAGGGAAAGCGCGCCACCTCATTTCTGTCTCGTAGTTTTGAGGTTTCAACAATCCCACGATGATGCACTCTTTACGTTTTCCGGTTCTGCTTCCGGGCCTTTTGTTTTCAGTGAATGCCCTGGCCCAGACGCCGGCCGACAGCGCCCGTGCGCTGAACGAAGTTACCGTGTACGGCACCCGCCTCGACCAGGTAGCCGGCCAGACCGGCCGCTACGTGACCGTAGTGCCCGGTGCCACGCTCAGCCAGTACCCGGTGGCCTCGCTCGACGACTTGCTGCGTCTGCTGCCCGCCATCGAGATGCAGAGCCGGGGCAACTTCGGCGCGCAGGCCGACATCACCCTGCGCGGCTCCACCTTCAACCAGGTATTGGTGCTGCTGGATGGCATGCGGCTCAACGACCCGCTCACGGGGCATTTCGCGGGCTACCTGCCCATTACGCCGGCCGAGATTGAGCAGATTGAAGTGGTGCGCGGCCCCGGCGCGGCCCTCTACGGGCCCGATGCCGTGGGCGGCTTCGTCAACATCGTCACCAAAACGTTTGCCGCCACCCACCGGCCCGACGGCGTGGAAGTGGGCGGCACCTTTATGGCCGGCGAGTACGACCTCAAGAGCACCAACGCCGGTTTTTATGGGCAGGACAAGGGCTTGCGGCTGGCCGGCGGCGTCCTCAACAACAGCGCCGCCGGCCAGCGCCTGAACCTGCCCGGCGGCGGCCGCAACGACTTCAAGCTGAATACTTATTCGCTCTCGGCGGCTTATCAGGCCACGAGCAAGCTGAGCGCCGCCGCCCGCGCCAGCTTCGACCGGCGCGACTACAACGCCCAGAACTTCTACACCACCAACGCCGGCGACCGTGCCCGCGAAACCACCGCCCGCGACTGGTACCAGGGGCAGTTGCGCTACGACTGGAACCCCCGCGCCCGCACCGAGCTCCAGCTGGTGGGCACCGCCAGCACCGACTACTACCTGTACACGCCCACTTCGGTCGCCAGCGACCACCTCATGCACTACCTCAACGTGCAGGGCCAGCACCAGCTGCGCCTCTCGGAGAAAGTGCAGCTCACCTTGGGCGGCCAGGCCGACCGCCGCCGCGTGCGCAGCAACGACCGCGGCAACCACGCCGTGTGGCACCAGGGCGTTTTTGCCGTGGCCGGCCTGCGCCCCACCGCCACCCTGAACCTGACCGCCGCCCTGCGCCTCGACCACGACCAGGCCTACGGCACCGAGGTGCTGCCCCAGCTCACGGCCAGCCAGCAGCTGGGCGAGAAGCTGACGGCCCGCGCCGCCGTGGGCCGCGCCATTCGGGCGGCCAACTTCACCGAGCAGTACAACTCGGCCATTCGGCCCGGCACGGTGCCCAACGGCTTCAACGTGGGCAACCCCGGCCTGGATGCCGAGCGCACCTGGAGCTACGAAGGCGGTCTGGACTACGTGTTTGGCCCGGCGCTGACGCTGCGCGCCACCTACTTCAACCGCTACGGCCGCAACCTGATTGACTACGTGGCCACGCCCGGCGGCGAGGTGCGGGCCAGCACCGGTTTCACCAACCTGAACCCGGCTGCTACTTACCGCTTCGCCCAAAACCTGTTTGCCGTGACCACCCAAGGCCTGGAATTCGAGGCCAGCACCCGCGCTCAGCTGGGCGCGGGCCTGCGCCTGGACGGTAGCGTGGGCTACACTTACACCCACCTCGACGTGGCCGGCGACATCGTGTCGCAGTACCTGAGCAACGTGGCCAAACAGCTGGTGAGCGGCAATGTGAGCCTCGTGCACCGCCGCTTCACGGCCAGCGTGGGGGGCGTGTACAAGCAGCGCGCCGGTCAGCAAACCACACCCAGCCTCACCGTGAACGATGCCGTGCTTACGCCCAACTACACGGTCGTCAACGGCCGCCTCGATGTGGCCCTGTTGCCCGAGCGCCTCTGGGTGGTGGGCCAGGCCCAGAACCTGTTCAACGCAAAATACTCGGACCTGTTGGGCGCCCAGATGCCCGGCCGCTGGCTTATGGCCGGCGTGCGCGTAGCCCTGCGGAAGTAGCGCGGAAGTAGCGCGGACTTTGTAGTCCGCGTCCCTGGCCGAAACTTTAACGGCGATAAATGCGCG
>JAYSZD010000719.1:0-3325 GCA_043738185.1 Hymenobacter sp.
CGGCGCGGCCGGCTGGGGGAAGGGGCCGGTATTGATGCCGATGCTTTTGTCCTTGTACACCTTCTGCATGAACAGGCCGTAAAGCGGCAGGGCCATGCGGGCGCCCTGGCCGTAGGTGCCGGTGCGGAAGTGAATGCTCCGGTCCTCGCCGCCCACCCACATGCCGCATACCAGGTCGGGGGTAATGCCCATGAACCAGGCGTCGGAGTAGTTGGAGGTGGTGCCGGTTTTGGCCCCGATTTCGTAGGGAAACTTGAAGCCCGTGTGCAGAATGGTGCTGGTGCCGCCGGGCTCGGTGGTGCTGGCTTGCAGCATATTGGTCATCAGGTAGGCGGTTTCTTCGCCGAGGACTTCCCTGGTGCGGGGCACGAATTCGCGCAGCACGTTGCCATTTTTGTCCTCAATGCGCGTGACCATGATGGGCGACGTCCACACGCCCTTGTTGACGAAGGTGCCGTAGACGCCGCACAGCTCGTAGATACTGACGTCGGAAGAGCCGAAGCCGATGGCTGGCACGGCATCAATTTCCGACGTGATACCCAGGCGCTTGGCGTAGGCCACGATGGTTTCGGGCGTCAGCTTCATCACCAGCCACGCCGTGATGGAGTTCATGGACCGGGCCAGGGCCTGCCGCAGCGTGAACACGCGTCCCGAGAAGCTGCCCTCAAAGTTGCGGGGCGTGTAGGGCGCGCGGCCGGCTATGGCCGGAAACGTAGTGGCTACGTCGGGCCGCGGGAAGCAGGGCGAGTAGCCCTGGTCGATGGCCGCCGCGTACACAATGGGCTTGAACGTGGAGCCGGGCTGGCGCTTGCCCTGGCGCACGTGGTCGAACTTGAAGAACTTGTAATTGGCCCCGCCCACCCAAGCCTTAATCTGCCCGTTGAGCGGGTTCACGGCCAGGAAGCCGGCCCGCAGCATGCGCTTGTAGTAGGCCAGCGAATCGAGTGGCGACATCATCATTTCCTTCTCGCCCTGCCAGGTAAACACCTGCATCTTGTACTTCTTGCGCAGGTAATAATTGACCGAGTCGCGGTTGCCTTCGTACTGGTTCATCAGCGACTTGTAGCGTTGGGTGCGGCGCATCGAGATGTTCAGGAACTCAGGAATCACCTTGCCGTTTTCGTCGCGCCAGGGCAGCTGTCCCTTCCAGTGCTGGTCGAACCATTTTTGTTGCAGCTTCAGGTGTTCGGCCACCGACTGCTCGGCGTATTTCTGCATGCGCGAGTCGATGGTGGTATAGATTTTCAAGCCGTCGGCGTACAGGTCGTGGTCGGTTTCCCGGGCCCAGGCCAGCAGCGACTTGGCCACTTCGGTTCGGAAATAAGGCGCGAGGCCCTTGCTGGGGTTTTCCACCGAATATTTCAGCACGATTGGCTTGGCCGTGTCGGCCATCAGCTGGGCGCTGGTGATGTAGTTGGACTTGGCCATCTGGCGCAGCACCCAGTTGCGCCGCTTCCGGGAGCGCTGCGGGTGTGCCACTGGGCTGAAGCGGCCCGGCGCGTTCACAATGCCCACCAGCGTGGCGGCCTCGGCGTTGGTCAGGTCCTTGGGCTTTTTGTTGAAGAAGGTTTTGGCGGCGGTGTTGACGCCGAACGAATTCGAGCCGTACTCCACCGTGTTGAGGTACATGCGCAAGATTTCGCGCTTGGTGTAGTTGCGCTCCAGCCGGATGGCTAGAATCCACTCCTTGGTTTTGGTGATGAGCAGGCCCAGCTTGCCGTTGCCATTCAGGCTACCGTCGTTCAGGTCGGCGCGGGTCCGGAACAGCACCTTGGCCACCTGCTGCGTAAGCGTGGAGCCACCGCCGTTGCGGTTGAAAGTAGCCACGCCCACCACGGCCCGGAATATACTTTTCATGTCGATGCCCGAATGCTGCTCAAAACGCACATCCTCGGTTGCGATGAGGGCATCCACTATATTCTGGGGCAGGTCCTTGAACTCCACGGGCGTGCGGTTTTCGCGGAAGTATTTGCCCAGCAGCACCCCATCGGCCGAGTAGATTTCGGAGGCCAGCTCGGAGCGCGGGTTTTCCAGGGTTTTGAGGTTGGGCATGCGCCCGAACAGCTCCAGGAAGTTGCCGCTCACGGCCAGCACAAACAGCCCCAGGCCCACCACGCCGGCGCCAAATAGCAGCCACATGGTGCGCGCAAAAGCCGTGAACCGCCCGTTGCGCACCGGTTTCAGGGGCGTCGGTTTGGAGCGGCGGGCGGGGGAGGAAGCAGGCATTCGTTGGAGTTATGAGTTATGAATTAGGAGTTATGAGTTTACATCGTGAGGTAAGCCCGGCCCGGCAGCAAAGGTCCGACTGCGAACTCACAACTCATAACTCCGGCCTCACAACTCATTTGTACACGCGCTGATAAAAACTCAGGTACCCGGCCAAATCACCCGAAGCCTGCAACAGCGCCAGGTTCTCGGAGCTGATAACCAGGGTTTGGTAGCCGGCCCCGCGCAGCCGTGCCAGCGGCGACTGCGGCCCCCGCAGCTTGGTAGCGTAGCTTTGGGCCACTTTGGCGCCGGGCAGCGTGCGCACCACCACCAAGTCCTGGTCGGCACCCAACGGTAGGGTCTCAATTCTTAGGCTACTGGCCCGAAAAAAGCGGCTGTTATACGTGCCCAGCTGCGTCACCAAATCGGGAGCGGCCGGAGTGGCTTTCGGAAATACCAGCACCACCGCGTGCGCCCCGCTGAGCTGGGTGACGTAGGCCGTGGCCGCTACTGCGGGCTCAGCGGCTATGGGCTGGGCTGCCGTCGGCTCGGCCGGGCTGATATCGGCCGGGCTTGGTGCTGGCGCCAAGCCGTTGGCTGTTGGCGCGTCCGGGTTTACGGGGGCCGGCGCCGGGGTGAGCTCAGGGTTGAGCAGCTTTGGCACCGCTTTCTCATCCTTCTGGCCTGGTTGGTCTAAAGTAGCGGTTATGGACGTGCGCTTGGCTGCTGGCCCTACCGGGGCGTCAACGGCCGCGGGCGGCGCGGTATTCAGCGCTTTGGCAGGCGTTTCGTTTTCGCGGTACTGAATGCGCATGCGGTTATCCACTTCCCCCGGCCGAAAAATCGAAACCACCGGCTTTTCTGTCGATGCCAATGTGCCCGCAATCTGGCCGTTGCCCTGCTTACGGTAGGTTTCGGCCAGAGCCAGGGCCTGCGGAGCCAGGGGGCTGTCCGGGAAATCGCGGGCAAACTGCTCAACCGACGAGCGGGCTGCAGGCGGCGGCTGGGTCCGGATAACCAGCAGCATTTTCACGTAAGCTACCCGGTCGACGAGGTCGCTTTTGGGGTACTGCTTTTCGGTGCGCGCCAGCACGGCCGAAGCTTTCCGGAAATCCTG
>JAYSZD010000720.1:0-8604 GCA_043738185.1 Hymenobacter sp.
CGCCTCTACCAGGCCCTGGTGCAAAAGCGCGGCTATTCCGACGGCGTGAGCGGTGGCATCAATTCGGACCTCGGCAACCAGTTCAACTACAACGGGCCGATGCTGTGGATGGGCAGCCTGGTGTACGACCCCACCGTGCAGGCCGACTCGGTGGTGCGCGTGCTCGACCAGGAAATTGACCGCCTGGCCCGCACCGGCATCGACCAGGCCACGATGGATTTGGCGATGGTGAAAATCCGCTCGGCATTTTACGACCAGGTGAGCGGGTCCGACAACTTCGGGCGGGCCGATTTGCTGGCCGCGTTTGCCTTGTTCGATAACGACCCGAGCCGCATCAACCGCCTGGAGAGCGAGTTCCGCAAGGTGACACCAGCGCTGATGCAGGCCACCATTCGCGAGTACCTGCGGCCCACCAATCGCACCATCATCACCATCAACCCGCTGGCCAAGAGCTAGCCCTCCCTCCTTTCGCCATGAACAAGCTAGTTATTGGGCTGCTCAGCACGGCTCTTGTGACCGCCGCCGCCCCGGCCGGCTGGGCCCAGAAAACCCCGGCCAAAACCAGGGCCACCGATAAGCCCGCAACCGCCAGCCGGGCCGCCGGTGTGGCCAAAGCCGTGGCCGCCGCCAAAGCCCCGGCCGCGCCCAGAGAAGCCCCGCCCGCCGGCAGCACGCCGCGCGATTTTGCCTTGCCCGCCAAGGAAGAATTCACGCTGGACAATGGCTTGAAAGCCCGACTCGTACCCTACGGCCAGGTGCCCAAAGTGACCATGATGGTGGCTATTCAGGCCGGCAACGTGCACGAAGGACCCAACGAAGTAGCCATTGCCGATTTGGTAGCCCGGCTGTTGCGGGAAGGCACGGCCAGCATGTCGGCCACGCAGCTGGCCGAGCGGGTGGCGCGCATGGGCGGCACCCTGAGCATCTCGGCCGGCCCCGACCAGACCTCTCTGTGGGCCTCCTGCTTGAGCGAATACGCGCCGGAAATGGCCGCGCTGCTCGCCGAGGTGGTACTACGTCCGGCCATGCCGGCCGCGGAAATGACCCGTCTCAAAACCGACCTCAAGCGGCAAATGTCGTTGGCGCGGTCGCAGCCCGGCGTGCAGGCGCGCCAGAAGTTCACGGGTGCCCTCTACGGCAGCCACCCCTACGGCCGGGCCCTGCCAACTGATGCCCAGGTAGATGCCCTGACGCTGGAACAGACCCGGAATTTCTACCAAACCCAGTACGGCGGGCAGCGCACCAGTGTGTACGTAGCCGGCCGGTTCGACGCCGCGCCGCTGCGGCAGGCCATTGCCACGGCGTGGGCGGGCTTCCCGCAGGGCCCCGCGCCCACCATTGAGGTAGCCAAGCCCCTGAACAAGGGCGAGGTACTGACCCAGGACCGGCCCAATGCGCCGCAGTCGACCATTGTGATGGGGTTGCCGGTGGTGGACCCCAGCCACCCGGACTACATCCGGCTGCGCGTAATGAACTCGCTGCTGGGCGGCTCGTTTGGCTCGCGCATCACGCGCAACATCCGGGAAGACAAGGGCTACACCTATTCGCCCTACAGCTATCTAGACACCAAGTACCGCACCAGCAACTGGACCCAAAACGCCGACGTGACCACGGCCGACACTTACAACTCGCTGCGCGAAATCATGAAAGAAGTCGAGCTGCTGCAAAAAACGCCGCCCTCGGCCGACGAGCTGCAAGGCATCCAGAACTACGAGGGCGGCATGTTTGTGCTTCGCAACTCCAACCCCGGCAGTATCATCGGCCAGCTCAATACCCTGGACCTGCACGGCCTGCCCGAAACCTACCTCACCGAGCAGGTGAAGAACATCAACGCCGTGACGCCCCAGCAGGTGAGCGAAACGGCCCGCAAATACGTGCGCCCCGAGGCCATGACCGTGGTAGTGGTGGGCGATAAAAAAGCCATTGAGCCGCAGATAAAGAAGTTTCAAGCCGAGCGCAAGAAGTCATTATAACACTGATTATCAACGTGTCTTTATGAAAATTGTAGTTTCCTGTTCGCCACGAGAAGAATAAGTTGTGGCGGACAGGAACTTTTTTTGCCAGGCGTTTTCGAATTTGGCTCAACCTTTGTTTTACCGAATCCACGTCTCATTCACCTATATGTCACCCCTTCTCTTCTATGAAAACCTTTACCCGCACGTTGCTTCTAGCGGCCCTCACTGCCGCTTCCGGCCTCTCCGCCGCCTGCTCCGATAAAAATGAGGCGCCCGCGCCCGCCGACCCCGCGCCGGCTTTCCAGATGAGCAGCTACTTCGACTTCGCGATTCCCACGCCAACGGGCGGCACCGCGCACTCGGGCTACGGCACCGGGTACCGGCCGGCAGACATTACCGGCATGGCCACCCTGGGCCCGCAGGTGCTGACGCTGAACTTTGTGGCAGGCTTCGACAACACCTACTTTGAAGTGGAACGCACCAAGCTCTCGGCTAAGTGGCTGGGCGCCTACCCCCTGCGCTGCCGCAACCGCCCCACCGACCCGGTTTTCACCTCCTACCTGCGGGGGAGCACCAACAACGGCACTTCCATCTACCGCCTGAGCGACTTCACCCGCGACCTGACCGGCAACGTCACCATCACGGCCTACGATGCCAAGCGCCAGCTGGTGAGCGGCACCTACGAAGTGCGGGCCCCCGAACAGAACGAGCCCAGCGCAACCATTACTATTGGCGGCCCCAAGTGCACCATCATCTTGGAAGGCAGCTTCGAAAATCTCAAGGTGAAGGGGCAATAAGCCACTGGCATTCGTGCACAAAAGAGCCGTTCTGAACAATCAGAACGGCTCTTTTGTGCACGAATGCCAGCAATTACGAGGGCATTAGCAAGCTGCGAGCGCGGTGATGCTTACTGGCACTCTACCGGCTGGCTGCCATTGCAACGGCAGCCCGCACGTAACTCGCGCAACCAGTAAACGCACGCAACACCCGGGCCTGACAATTCAACGCCAAAAGGTACCGGCCGGGATTTACCAAGGCCAAACTGTTCACCAGGTTCACGGTCCAAATCCCCGCCTAACTTTGCCGGTCCTTGTTTGTCTGTTTCTTACATGAGATTCTTTCGATTGCTACTAGGTCTGAGTTTGGTTGTGCTGTTGGCCAACTGTGCCCGCCGGCCCACCAAATTGGAAATTTACGACGTGGTAATCAACCACGTAACGGTAGTAGACGTGCTCACGGGCCAGCTCCGGCCCAATCAGGTGGTCACCGTTTCGAAAGGCAAGATTGTGGGCGTCGAGCCCGCCGACCGCGACAGTTACGCCGCCAAACAGTACGTGAATGGCAACGGCCGCTACCTCATTCCGGGCTTGTGGGACATGCACGTACATTTTCGGGGCGGCGACAGCCTCATTGCTGCCAATCGCAAAAGCCTGACGCTTTTTCTGGCCCACGGCGTAACCACGGTGCGCGATGCTGGCGGCGACCTCGCGCCCAGCGTGTTTCAGTGGCGCCAGGATATGAACGCCGGCAAGCTGGCCGGGCCGCGCATCTTTACTTCCGGTCCCAAAATCGATGGTCCCGGAGCCTACTGGCCTGGCTCGCTGGCAGTGGAAACGCCCGCCCAAATCCGCCAGGCCATGGATTCGCTCAAGCGGCTGGGGGTGGACTACGTGAAAATTTACGACAGCAAAATTTCCGGCCAAGCCTTCCTCAACACCATCTCTGAGGCCCAGAAGCGGGGGTTGAAAACCACCGGCCACATGCCTTACTCCGTGACGCTGGCCGACGCCGTGAAGCGCGGCCTGGATGCCACCGAGCACCTGTACTACGTCTTCAAGGCGGCCTCCAGTAAGGAAGACAGCCTTACGGCACTGGTGCGCAACAGCCTGAGCACCCCCAAGCCACTGGGACTCTTCGCGGTGCTGCCCGCCGTGTACGACACGTACAGCCCGGAGGCGGCCGACCGCATTTTCAGGCTCATGGCGAAGCGCAAAACGGCCGTGGTGCCCACGCTTTTCATCGGCAAAACCCTGAGCGAGCTGTCGGAAAACGACCATGCTCAAGACACGCTGCGGGCCTACGTCGACCCCAAAATTCAGGCTACCTACCTGCGGCGGCTGGCCGGCGCCCGCCAGCAGTCGCCGGCCGCGCAAGCGTTCAGCCGGAAGCTGGAAGCTAAGTTCTACACGCTGGTGCCGCTGATGCAGGCAGCAGGCGTCACCATTCTGGCCGGCTCCGACAGCGGGCCGTTCAACTCCTTCATCTACCCTGGCGCCTCTTTGCAAGACGAACTGCAGCAGCTGGTGGTAGCCGGCCTCACGCCCCTGCAGGCCCTACAAGCCGCCACCATCAACGGTGCCAAATTCATGGGCGTGGCCAAAAGCACCGGTACCATCGCCCCCGGCAAAGACGCCGACCTGCTCCTGCTCACCGCCAACCCGTTGGAGAATATCGCCAACATCAAGCAGATTGACGCCGTGGTGTCGCGGGGCAAGGCGTATCCGGCGGCGGCACTCAACAACATGATGCGGGCGGTAAAGAATCCGTAGGAAGCGCCAGAAAATTATACGCATCGCCCGGTGGAATGCCGCGCCGGGGTTGGCCTCGGGATGTCGGGGCGCTACTCCAGCCGGTCGCCGCTGCCGCGTCGGGCAAGCATCGGCCCAGTGGCCCGGCAGTGCGCCGCGCCATAATGAGGCCACAAACAAGCCCCGGCACCACTTGGGTACCGGGGCTTGCCGGGGAATCGGGAAAGTAGACGCCCTTAGCGGCCCCACACTCCGGCAGGTACCGCCGGGCAAGGGAAGACCGCCGGGATTAGTCCAGCACCACGCGCTTGCTCACGGGCTGGCCGTCGAGCGTCAGACGCAGCGTGTACACGCCACGGGCTAGGCCGCTCAGGTCCACCACCGTTTCGGCCGTGGGCAGGGCCACCGTCTTCACCACTTGACCAAGGGCATTATACAGCACGGCCGAAGCCTTACCGCCAGCGGGGCGCACCACCGTCAGCCGGCCCTGGGCCGGGTTGGGGTAGGCGAGCACCCGCGCCGCCAGCGCCTGCGCCGCCGTGGCCAGCGGCGCCGCTGCGCTCAGGTTGAGCACGAAGCGGCCAGGGGCCGTGGTGGTGGCCGTGGTGAAGGCGTAGGACGTGCCGGCCGCCAGCAGCGTGCGCGTGCCGCTCAAATTATCCACCAGCTCCACGCGCGTGCCGGCGGGCAGGTTGGCTACCGTAGCGGCCGTCAGGGTGTAGGCGCCGGCGGTAGGCACGCCCACGAACAGGGGCACGGCGCCAGCCAGCTCGGAGCGGCCGTCAATGGCCAGTTGCTGGCCGGCGGCGACAAGGCTGGCCAGGTTCAGGCCGCTGGAGTTAGCCAGCTTGGCGGCGTCAAATTCGGCATCGAGGCCTGCCGTGGCGCCGGCCTGGGCGTACACCACCAGAACGTCGCGCAAGCCCTTGCCAGTCAGGGCCAACTGTAGCTGCGGGCGGACATCGGCCGTGGGGCGGCGCACTGCCACTTGCTGGTCGTAGTCCGTCACGCGCTGGCCGTTGCGGAAGGTAAGCAGGCCCTCGGTCTGGCCGGCGCTCACCCGAACAAAGAAGCCCTGCGCGGTGCCGATGAGCGGGTTGCCGAAACCGTTGGCGTAGGTGCGGTAGCTGCCCCCATACTGGCTGGTGCTCTCGTACACGTACATTGGGGCGTCCAGCCCTGAGCGGTCAGCCGGGGTCACGGCGCGCCAGTCGAGTGGGGCCGGGTAAGGGTTACCTACCAGGGCCCAGCCCGCCGCGGCAGCCGTGGGGCCGGCGTTGCGGGCCAGGGCCACGGAGAGTTCGCCGGTGGCCAGCGTGCCCCGGAAGTCTACCAGCTCACCGGCGCCGATGTTGACGGCGTAGCCGCGGCCGACGTTGAGCGGGTCGCTGGCCTGGGGCGTGAAAAAGCCCTTGTCAAAAGCGGGAAGGTTATTGCTCGTCTGGTCCAGACGGGTCTGGTCGTACCCAAACACAGTAGGGAAGGGCGTGGTAGCACCCGGCGTGGCCGAGCCGTTGTAGGCCTGAGTGAGGGTAGGTGTGAAGCTGCCGGTGGCCAGGTCGGCCACGGTGGTGTTGCTCACCGGGGCGCTGTAGTGGCGATAGCCGCGGCTGGGGTTCAACGAGCCGTCAATGGCGCGCTGCACGGTGGCTGTGCCCTGCACCACACCGGTGCCCGCGTTCACGACCAAAGCCATGCTGCTGGCGCTGCTCAGCAGCGTGAGGGCCTGGCTATTCAGGCTCAGGTTGCCATTGCCCAGCGTCAGCGCCTGGCTCACGCTGGTCGGCGCGGTCAGGGTCAGGACGTTGGCGTTGGTCGTGGTCAGGTTGCGCACCTGGGCTGGCAGGCCGGAGCCGGTGCTCTGCAATGCCGTACCGTTGTAGACGTAGCTGGCGTCGGGGCTGAACGAGCGGGGGCCCGTGGTTTGCACTGCGCCCGTAGCCCCGCTGGCCGCGATGCCGGCCGCGTTGCAGATGCCCAGCGTGCCGCCGGCCGCCAGGGTAAAGCTGCCCGCGCCGGTGAGGGCCTGGCAGTTGGTATTCAGTCCGCCGCTCACGGTCAGGCTGGTGTTCACCACTACGGCCCCAGCCAGCTGGCCAAAGCCCGCGCTGGTGACCGTAATGCTATTATACGTGCCCGCCGGAATGCTGGTGGGCGCGGCGGCCGTGCCCGTGTTCACGGTCAGGTCGGCCGGGGCGGCGGCTGTGACAAAGCTCTCGGCACTGCCGTAGCTGGTGCCTTCGCTGTTGATGGCATAAGCCCGCACAGTGTAGCTGGTGCCGGCCGTCAGGCCCGCTATGGTAGCCGAGAAGCTGCCCGTGCCGCTGCCGTTGGCTGCTTTAGTATCGGCAGTGGTGGGCGTCGCATTGGTGGCGCTGTACACCACCCCGCGCTCGGTAACCGAAGCGCCGCCGTCGGCCGTCACGTTGCCGCCCAGCGTGGCGCTGGTTTCCAGAAGGTTGGAAGGCGTAGCAGTGGTTACGGTGGCGGTGGCCAGGACCGGGGCTACTGCCAACCGATACGTTACGGCCTGCATCGCCCCGTTGGCACCCCCCACGGTGTAGATGAACGAGCCCAGGGTCAGCGCTTTGGTTTCGCTCAGCTGAATGGGCAGGTCGTCTCCCCCGCTCCACGTATTGGCGACGGGGTTGTACACGTACACCGAGCTGAAAAAGTTGGGATTGTTGTTGATGTAATTGTCTTTGCCGCCCACCACGTAAATGTTGCCATCAGCGCCGAGGGTACCTCCCGCCTGATTCACAACGCTGGGCAGCGGGGCCAGGGTGGTCCAGGTATCGGTCGTGGGGTTATAAGCCAAATGTGAGGCGATGGCCGTTACCCCGTTCTCATTGGGACCATTCCCCCCGATGATGTGCATGATACCAGCGGCATCCTGCACAGCGACATGGCCGTGCCGCCCGACCGGCATCACGGCTCCCGTACTCCAGGTATTGGTGACAGGATTATAAATCTGGGTTTTGTTGTCATTGAGTATACCGTTGGGATTGTACCCGCCGAAGACATAGATTCGGCCATCGGCACCCGTGACGGCGGCGGCCAGCCACTCGGCGGCAGGAATGTTGGCAATAGCAGCCCACACGTTGGTAGCGGGGTTGTAGCGGTAGCTGTTAGCAACAAAGTCGCCGCTCACTCCGCTGAAACTATACACCAAGCCGTCGTTACCAACCGTTGATGCCATCCCCCGACCCACAAAGGGGTAAGCGGCCCCCGCACTCCAGGTGTTGGTGGCGGGGTCGTAGATTTCGAGGCTGTTGAACTCCTGGTTAACGTCACCGTTGGTGCCGCGGTAGCCGTTCCAGACATAAATTTTGCCGCCTACGATAGCGGCTGAATGCTGGCCGCGGGCGGTTGCCAGGCTGGCCTGCGGCACCCACGGCGACGCGGCTGGCTTGCGGCTGACCGGAAGCGCCGCGACCGGACGAGCCTTGAAAGCGGCCAGCTGGGCCGCACTGACTTGACCGGGCACCAGGGAGCCGGTGGGTGCCTGCGCCCAGCCAGAGCTAACAACGGCGGTACTTAGCGTCCAAAACGCTAAAGTGGATAAAAGCTTCATCATAGAGAGAGGGAAAAAGGAAAAGTTGTGGCGCGCAAGTGAGAAGTATCCCGTGCCGCATCCGAAACGGCCGGGTGGGTGCGGCTCCTCCGGATGGAAGCACGGCCGGCACCGGGCCGGCAGCAAGGGAAGCCGTGGTAAATGGTTGCTTATTAAAGAAGGTGTTGGGAAGAAATAGCCGCTGTACCGCCCGCTAGCCGGTCAGGTCGCTGGTAGTCAGGCAAAAGTGGGAATGAGCAGCAAGAAACAACTCACAAATTCTAAAACCCAGGATAAAAAGTAGTAAGCCAATAGCTTATTGACTTGCCGGTTACTATTTGCTATTCAATCGGGACTATTTTATTGTTCAAATCTATAAAATATTTGAACATAAACATAAATTAACCACAAAGGGCGCTGGACTTTGGCAGAGAAACACGGCTAAATTCTGTTATTTCTCTACCAAAGTTCAGCGTCATGGCCTGTCTGCGCACTGCTTCGCTTTCACTGCCAGTGGCGGCCCTGATGCGTGTCCGCTTCGGCTTGTCGCAGCTGCTGCTGGCCGTGT
>JAYSZD010000721.1:0-3323 GCA_043738185.1 Hymenobacter sp.
AAAGGTTGAGCTGCCTGCTCCTCGCTCGCTGGAAATCACCACCCCCGGCCGCGACGACCTCGACCCCAATGCCGGCGCTGCCATTGCCGCCGTGGCTGACGAAGACGAGGATGCCGACACGATGCCGCCCGGCAACTACGACCCCACGCTGGAGCTCTCGCGCTTCCAGTTCCCGACCCTAGAGCTGCTCAACGACTACGGCATCGCCAAGGCCCAGGTCACCAAAGAAGAGCTCGAAGCCAACAAGGACCGCATCGTGGAGACGCTGGGGCACTACGGCATCAGCATCGCCAGCATCAAGGCCACCATTGGGCCCACGGTCACGCTCTACGAAATCGTGCCCGAGGCCGGGGTGCGCATCTCCAAAATCAAGGCGTTGGAGGACGACATCGCCCTGAGCCTGGCCGCCTTGGGCATCCGCATCATCGCCCCGATTCCGGGCAAGGGCACCATCGGTATTGAAGTGCCGAACGCGAAGAAGGAGATGGTGAGCATCCGCTCGGTGCTG
Source organism: Hymenobacter sp. (assembly GCA_043738185.1). GTDB lineage: Bacteria > Bacteroidota > Bacteroidia > Cytophagales > Hymenobacteraceae > Hymenobacter. Next base: position 509 of record JAYSZD010000721.1, read on the forward strand.
GGCTCCGAGAAGTTCGCCCGTTCGGAGATGGACCTGCCCATCGCCTTTGGGCGCACCATCACCAACGAGGTATTCGTGGCCGACCTGGCCAAAATGCCGCACTTGCTCATGGCCGGCGCCACGGGCCAGGGCAAGTCGGTGGGGTTGAACGTGATTTTGGCCTCGCTGCTTTATAAGCGCCACCCGGCGCAGCTCAAGTTTGTGCTCGTGGACCCCAAGAAGGTGGAATTGAGCATCTTCAACAAGATTGAGCGCCACTACCTGGCCAAGCTGCCCGACACGGACGAGGCCATCATCACCGACACGAAGAAGGTGGTGAACACGCTCAACTCGCTGTGCATGGAGATGGACCGGCGCTACGACCTGCTGAAGGAAGCCGGCTGCCGCAACCTCAAGGAGTACAACCACAAGTTCATCGAGCGCCGCCTCAACCCCAAGAAAGGCCACCGCTTCCTGCCCTTCATCGTGCTGGTGATTGACGAGCTGGCCGACCTGATGATGACGGCCGGCAAAGAGGTGGAAACGCCCATTGCGCGTCTGGCCCAGCTGGCCCGCGCCATCGGCATTCACCTCATTGTGGCCACCCAGCGCCCCAGCGTGAACGTGATTACCGGCATCATCAAGGCCAACTTCCCGTGCCGCATTTCCTTCAAGGTGACCAGCAAGATTGACTCGCGCACCATTCTGGATACCGGCGGGGCCGACCAGCTCATTGGCCAGGGCGACATGCTGTTCTCGGCCGGTTCCGACCTGATTCGGGTGCAGTGCGCCTTCATCGACACGCCGGAAGTGGACCGCGTCTGCGACTTCATCGGCGAGCAGCAGGGCTATTCCGATGCCTACCTGCTGCCCGAAGTGGCCGGGGCCGACGGCGATGCCGGCAGCGGCAACGAGGAAATGGACCCTTCCGAGCGCGACTCCATGTTTGAGGACGCGGCCCGCTGCATTGTGCTGCATCAGCAGGGCAGCACCAGCCTGCTGCAACGCAAGCTCAAGCTGGGCTACAACCGGGCCGGGCGGCTTATCGACCAGCTCCAGCACGCCGGTATCGTGGGCCCGTTCGAAGGCAGCAAGGCTCGCGACGTGCTGATTCCGGACGAGTACCAGCTGGAGCAGTTGCTCAACAGCCTGAAGTAAGTAGCCGGCTCGGCTCACTAGAGTAGCAAGCTGCCAGCAAGTTGGTTCTGGTTGTGCTTGCCGTTATGGTCGGTGCAAACCTGACTACCAAATATTTTTGCTCTAATTGGTCGTCCGGTAGCACTTTGGCCGGTCGTTTGTTAATCCGAAACCGTACTAGGCCATCAGAGCTTCCTTCGGGGCTCCCCGCTCTTTCCTTTTAAAATGAAAAAATCACTTTCCCTGCTGTTGTTCGCGGCCACGCTGTCTTTGCCCGCCGCCGCTCAGCAAGACCCCAAAGCTGGCAAAATACTTGACCAGATGAGCGATAAGTATCAGTCGCTAAAGGCGTTTCAGGCCAACTTTACGCAGACCCTGGAGAATCCTTCAGCTAAGGTGAAGCAGAATATCAGCGGTGATATTTTGGTGAGCGGTCAGAAATTCCGGCTGAAAATCAGCGGCCAGGAAGTTATCAACGACGGAAAAACTACCTGGACCTATCTCAAGAACGAGAACGAAGTAAACATCTCCGATTCGGACCCGGAATCGCAGGAAATGTCCCCTTCCCAGATTTACACCATGTACAAAAAGGGGTATAAGTATACCTACGTGCAGCAGGTGCAGGAAGCTGGCGAAGCCATCGACATCATTGAACTGTCCCCTGAAAACCGTCAAAATGACGTGTTTAAAGTGCGGCTGAAGGTGCGCAAAAAGGATGCGTCGGTGAAAAGCTGGCAGATGTTCAAGAAGAACGGCAACCAGTACACCTTTGCAATCAAGAAATTCCAGCCCAACCCGCCCGTTGATGCTAGTACGTTTACCTTCGACAAGGCCAAGTACAAAGGCGTGAAAGTGGTGGACTTGCGCTAATTATTTAGTTTTCAGTTGCTGTTTGTCGGTTTTCAGGCCGATTGATACTGCGGCCCGCTTCGAAAGAGGCGGGCCATTTTTATTTTGCGAGGTAGCCAGTTTTATTACCAACAACGGACAACAAATAACTGACAACTAATTTGCACCATGCGCGAAGATTTCCTCCACTATATCTGGCAGCACCAGTATTTTGACAAAGCTGACCTGCGCACCGCGGCCGGTGAGGAAATCCAGGTGCTGCGCCCCGGTCATCGCAATGCCGATGCCGGTCCGGACTTCCTGAATGCCCGCCTGCGCGTGGGCGAAGTGGAATGGAACGGCGCCGTGGAAATCCATCTGCGCTCGTCCGATTGGGCCCGGCACCAGCACCAAACTGACCCCAAGTACGACCAGGTAATCCTGCACGTAGTGGGCCAGCACGATGCCGACGTGGCCCGCACCAACGGCAGCCTCATTCCCGCGCTGGCCTTGCAGCCGCGCCTGCTGCCGGAACTGCTGGCCCGCTACCAGGCTTTGGTCGACGCGCTGGCCGCCGCCCCGCTGCCCTGCGCCCCACTCCTGAATCGGGTGCCCGAAATTACGAAAACCATGATGACCGAGCGCGCCCTACTGGAGCGGGTAGAGCGTAAAGCCGACGTGGTGATGGCGCTGCACCAGCACCTCGGGCAGGACTGGGAAGCCACGGCCTACCACGCCCTGATGGCGGCTTTTGGCTTTCAAAAGAACAGTGAGCCGCTGGCGCGCTTGGCCAAAGCCGTGCCGCTGGCCGTGCTGCGCCGCCATCGGCACGACCAGCGCCAGCTGGAAGCATTGCTCTTCGGACAGGCTG
>JAYSZD010000722.1:0-8602 GCA_043738185.1 Hymenobacter sp.
GAATACGTGCCCGGCAAGTCCACAATCTCGGCCTGCTGCACCGGCGTGAGCTGCGCATAGCCCGACTTGCGGTCCACGGTCACGCCCGGAAAATTACCCACCTTCTGGTTAAGCCCGGTGAGCTGGTTGAATAACGACGTTTTACCGCTGTTGGGGTTGCCAATGAGGGCAATGCGCAGCGGCTGCGGGCCGGCAGCCGGGACGAGGGACTCGGCCGTCGCGGAAGTGCGCTCTATCGCCGCCATACGCTACGCTCTACTCTTTCAATAAAATAGTAGCAGCCTCACTGGCCCGCACCGACAGCGTGTATTCCTGGTCGCCAAGCACCAGCATCAGCGGGTCGCCCAGGGGCGCCCGGCCACTCAGGCGCACCTGCACTCCGGGCACGCAGCCCATTTCCAGCAGCTTAAGTGCCATTTCAGGGTCTTCGAGGCAGCAAATGGTGCCGGATTCGCCCAGGCGCAGGTCTTTGGCGGTGCGGCGGGCGGCCACACCAGCAGCAACAAGCGGAGAGGAAGTGCGGAAAAATGCCACAGGCAGGAAACGGGGAAAGCTTATTTAGAAAGAATACAAACAAAGGTACACTGCCAAACGCTTACTCGCCACCAAGTTTTTTTAAAGCAAAAAATGCCACTTTGCGGGCCTCCAATAAGGTTCATGAACTTACACTCAAAAAGAAGGGTTGTTTCTCCTGAAATTTTACAATAACTTTCAACCCTCTATTTGTAATTTTGTTCTTTCTACCCCTAGTAATATGAGTTCACGCCTACTTCTTATAGTATTATTCTCAGTCATTACTGCAACGTCAGGTTGGGCTCAGCAGAGCCAAATAAAGGGCGTTATTGTGGACAAAGACACCAAGGAGCCGTTGCCTTTCACGTCTGTTGGGCTCAAAAGTGAACAAATTGGCGCGCTCAGCAACGAGCACGGCCAGTTTGTGGTACCCACGCCCAGCAAAAACGCGGAAGACTCCTTGGTCGTGGAGGCGCTCGGCTATTCCCGGCGGACGGTATTGGTGAAACGCGGCGTGGCTGTAGCCAGCATGACCATCGAAGTAGCCAAGCGCGCGGTGCAACTGAGCAACGTAGTGGTGAAGGCGGGGAAAATCAAAAACTTAGGCCTCGGTGCCAAGACCAATGACCCCGGCGAGGGCATGATTCAGGGCTTGCCCGGCAGCCAATACGCCTTCTTTGTGAAAAACGATAAAAAGAAGCGCCTGGGCAGCGTGCGCACCGTGTCCTTCTACATCGGCGAAAACGGTTTCCCCCGCGAGCCCTTCCGGGTGCGGCTCTATAAGGCCGACGGCAACTACAACGCCCCCAACACCGATTTGCTCACCGAAAACGTGGTGGTATCCGCGCCGCAAGGCGGGCAGTGGTACACCGTCGACCTGACGCCCTACAACATCATGGCGCCGGAAGAAGGCTTCTTCGTGGCCATGGAATGGGTGGTGAGCGGCGACAAGTTCTTCGCCACCAACTTCATGGACGACTACACGCCCTACGGCCAGATTATGCGGCCCACGTTCGAGTTCAAGGAAAGCCGCACCTGGAACTACTCCATTGGCAAGGGCTGGAGCCTCATCACCGCCGCCAACAGCCAGGGCCTGCGCTACAACGCCATGATTAAGGCCGAAGTAGACATGATTAAGTAAACCGCTAATTAGCGGAAATTAACCGTGTCTTCGCTGATTGGAAGCGGTGCGCTCAGTAGCGGGACCTTTCTTTATTTGGAGAATAACACCTTGCTCGGCTTGTCCAAATCAACCAGCCATTGCCGAATCGTTTCCTGTGCCACGGGCGAAAACAGGGGACTCAATTCGCCATTCATCAGCGTCCATTCCGATTTCGCGGGCTGAAAAAGATGGTTGACGCCCGGCAAGCGCTTAGCAAGGGTTTGGCGGTTGAAGCTTTTCAACTCTTTTTCCAGCGCTACCTGGTGCAGCTCGGCGGGGGCCACCTCATCGGCCGTGCCGCTGAGCAGCAGCACCGGGCAGCGCACTTCGTTCAGGTCCTCCACCGGGTCGAAGGCCAGAAAAGCGCGCTGCCAGGGCGTAAGCAGCTGTGATGCCGCCTTTTGAATAGCTTGGGCATCAAGGCCGGGCTGGTCCTGGCGCAGCATGTTGCTCACAATGGCGCGAGCCTGCGCCGGATTGGTTAGCCGGATGATGCTGTACATCGTGCGCCGCCGCTCATAGGCCACCTGCATCGCGGCAGGGTCCTGTTTCTGGGCGCGCTGCTGCATCAGCAGCTGTTGCAGCAACGTTTGTTCGCCCGTGAGGCCGTAGCCCGCCAACGAAACCACAAAGGCTGGCGGCAACGGCTGCCCTGCAGCCAATAAGGCCACATTGGCGCCTTCGCCGTGCCCCACCACGCCAATGCGGGCAATGTTGACTTCCAACCGGGAGCGCAGAAAGTTGATGGCGCCTTGCACGTCGCTCACCCGCATGGCGGTGGTGGCGGTGGCGGTGTTGCCGCCCGACTGCCCCACACCCCGGTCATCGTAGCGGAGCACGACTACGCCCCGGCGGGTAAGATAATCGGCCAAAGAGCCCATCATGCGATAGTCGCCCACGGTACCGTCACGGTCCTGAGCGCCGAGGTCGCTCACCAGCACCACGGCTGAGAAGGGCCCGGTGCCGGGCGGCACCGTGAGCGTGCCGCTAAAATTTAAGCGCGATACGGCATTATCAAACACAACATCCTCTTCGCGGTAAGGCGGGGCCAGGCGTGTGCCGGGCCCGTTGAGGCTTGGCATTGGAGCGTACCGCAGCCGTAGCGGGGACTTTACCCCGCCCTGAGTCCAGACGCCAATCAACTCCCGCTTAGCGGCATCGAAGCGGGCAGCATAGCGGCTGCCCGCCGCCGGCATGTACAACAAAACGGAATCGCCGCGGACGGTCATTTCCGTGACCATGCGGTTTACCTTTTGGGCGGGCACGTCGAGGGCGGCAAAATACTGGCCGTTCGCCAACGGCACCACACTGATGGTCAAATCCAACTGCCCCCCTAAAACGGACAGCTTTCCCTTCCATAAGCCCCCCAGAGGCAGGCTTTCTCCCCTCGGCGCGCGGCCGTTGGCCCAGACAGTACCAATGCTGCATCCGGTCAGCAACAGTACCACCCAAATTACCCACCTCTTCATTGTGCACTTGTTGTAAATAGACTTATGGCACCCGAAAGATAAGCAATAGCATAACTCCCGCCATAACCAACGCCGCCGCCGGGTCCTCCATCTCAGCGATAAACAATTCAATTAATTCATTATAAATACATTATATTAAAATAGTTAATACCGTCTTCGCGGTCAAACCACGGCCCGTCTTTGGTGCGCACCCCGTGCCGGAAGCATTGGTCCTGATGTCGCTTTTATGCAAGCCGGGCCAACCCGTTTTCAACCCTGCCACGTAATAAATCTTGAAGTAATTGCCAGCAAATAGGGAAAGTGCCATGTGGTCACAAAATGCTGGTTGGACAGAACAAATACTTTTCGTCACTTTTGAGGCTCATTACCAGACCCCTTTTCATAAAAGTTAAAAGCTTGATTAATAAATTTTTGTCGATTATTTACCTTTTTATGAACGGTATTCACCTATTTAGTTTGGATTTAACAAATCATTTGATGCGCTCCCTGACCTAGGATGGCGATATAATGACTGAGAACTAGTAAATTTGCCAAACTACATCCATTATTATTATCTCCGGCGATGATGAAACGCATACCTGTTCTTGCATTTTGGGCTTTGTTGCTGTTGCCAGCACTGGGCTGGGCACAGGAAAACCGTGTTACGGGCCGGGTTGTGGATGCCAAAACCAAGGACCCGGTTCCATTTGCCTCCATTAGCCTGCGGGAAGAGGGCACGGGCGCGCTGACCAACGAGTACGGCTACTTTCAGCTGGCCGGCCTCGAAAAGTCCAGTCAGGACTCGCTTATTGTTATGACACTGGGCTACGCGCGTAGTGCCGTCGTAATCAAGCGGGGCGGTACCGAAGACCTTATCATCGAACTTGATAAACGGGTTATTGAGCTCGCCAACGTAACCGTAAAGGCGGCAAGGTAAAAAATCTTGTACTCGGCTCTAGTTCGAACAACCCCGGCGAAGGCATGATTCAGGGCCTGCCCGGCAGCCAGTACGCCTTCTTTGTGAAGAACGAGAAGCAGAAGAAGCTGGGCAACGTGCGCACCGTATCCTTTTATATCGGGGAAAATGGTTTCCCGCGCGAGCCCTTCCGGGTGCGCATCTACAAAGCCGACGGCAACTACAACGCCCCCAATACCGACCTGCTGACCGAAAACGTAGTGGTATCGGCTTCGCGCGGCGGCGAATGGTACACCATCGACTTGAGCACCTACAACATTCCGGCGCCGGAAGAAGGCTTCTTCGTGGCCATGGAATGGATTGTGGGTGGCGACAAGTTCTACACCACCAACTTCATGGACAACTACACGCCGTATGGCCAGATTATGCGTCCTACCTTCGAGTTCAAGGAAAGCCGCACCTGGAGCTATACTATTGGCAAAGGCTGGAACCTGCTCACGTTGGCTAACGACCAGGGCCGCCGCTACAACGCTATGATTAAAGCTGAAGTGGATATGATTAAATAAATCGCTAATTAGCGGTGATTAACCGTGATTCCGCTGATGATGGCGGCGCGCTCAATCAATGGTGTAACAACGCCGACAGTATCTAAAGACCCCTGACCCTACCGAGCCAGGGGTTTTTTAATCAGCGAAAGCACCGCTGATTAACCGTGATTTCGCTGATAAAGAATGGTACGCTCCACCACTGGCACAGCGGTACCAGTAACAATTAAAAAACCCCTGGCTCTACCGAGTCAGGGGTTTTTTAATCAGCGAAATCACGGTTCATTACCGCTAATCAGCGATTATTTTTTGCTCTGCGCCACAATCCATTCCCGGATAGTTTCCTCGGCTTCGGGCGAGAAGTTGGGCTGCTGCTGGCCGTTGATGATGGGCCACTTGGTAGCCTCCGGCTGAAAGAGGTGGTTGACACCGGGCAATTTCTTGGCCGTCACGTTCTTGTTGAGCGCCAGTCCTTTTTGCAATGCTTTTTGGTTAGCATCGGCGTTAATGGTGAGGTCGTTGGTGCCGTTCAGGAGCAATACCGGGCAGGAAACGCCAGTGAGCTGCTGCACCGGGTTGAAGGCGAGGAAAAACCGGTAGCGGGCCGACGTCATCTCGGCCGCGCTCGATTGGGCGGTAGCATTGTCGATAGCGGCGTTGTTCTGCTTCAGCATGTTGGCCACAATGGCCTGGGCCTGGGCGTTATCGGTCGTTTGGCGAATTATCTCCAGCATGGCCAGCTGCCGCTTGGTGGCGGCTTCAATCTGGTTGTTGTCGGTGCCGAGCGTGCGGAGCGTGGTAGCCTGTTGCTGCACCACAATTTCGCGGCCCGGCAGGCCGTAAGCCGCCAGGGCCACTACAAAAGCCGGCGGCAAGGGTTGCGCCGCCGCCAGCAGGGCCACGTTACCGCCTTCGCCATGCCCAATCAGGCCCAGATGTGCCAAATCAATTTCGGGGCGGGTGCGCAGAAAATTCATACCTGCCTGGGCATCGCTCACCAAATCGGCGGTGCTGACGGCGGCCGTGCCAGCAGATTTACCCACCCCCCGGTCGTCAAAACGAAGCACAGCAATGCCCCGGCGCGTGAGAAAATCAGCCAGCAAGCCCAGTGGAGCAAAGTCGCCCACGGTGCCGTCACGGTCCTGCGGGCCAGCATCGCTGAGCAGCACTACGGCCGGAAACGGCCCCTGGCCGGCCGGAATAGTGAGCATGCCGCCGAGCCGCGTGTTCACGGTGAGGTTGGTGAAAGTGGCCTCCTCTTCGCGGTAAGGCGGGGTGAGGCGTACATTTTTAGCACTTATATCGGGCATGGCGCTGAAGTTCAGTACCATTGGTGTTTTAAATCCCGGCGACTGCCAGGTGCCGTTCATCTGCTTACCATCGGCGGATAGGCGGCCGATAAAGCGGGTAGCGGCTTCCTCGGCGTAGAGGCGCACGGTATCGCCTTTCACTTCCGCTTTCACCGCCATGCGGCTCACTTTCTGCTGGGGCACGTCGAGGTCGCAGTAGTATTCGTTGCCCATCAGCTTACGAAGCCGGAAAATGACTTCGAGCTGCCCGCCTGGCACTTTCAGTTGGCCCCTCCACAGACCATCGAGGGCCGGGGCATCGTCGGTGGCGGCCACTGCGACCGCGACCGGCCGGGCGGCGGCCGGCAAAACGCCCGCGCAAATGAGATAAATAATAAGACCGCCCGTCAGGCGGGATAAGCGCAGAGTATTAATTGACATAGTTAGAAAAGAAACGCTTTGGGACATGATAGCAACCCAAAGTTATTAAGGACACGGGACGCCGACTGTAAAGTAGCAAAATAAATACCTTGCCAACATTTTATCTCAATGAGCCATCCGTGAATAATCACGGAAAATACCGGCCAAAACCAGCTGTACGCGCCGCTTGCCGTGCATTTATTCAGCCACCTATTGGCAAGCAGCGGCAAATTATCTTTCACGTTGAAGATGCAGCAGTGAGCGCCGTTGCCCGCGCACGGCCAAAACCACGTGGCAAAATTTGTGCCGCTACTCGCTCACAAACACTCGCTTCACCCGCTCGCTCACGTTGGTAAGCAGCTCGTAGGCAATAGTACCGATGCGGCCCGCCAGCTCCGGCAGCGGCAATCCCTCGCCGAAAAGCAGGGCCACATCGCCCGCCCGGGCCTGGCTGATGTCCGTGACGTCGACCATGCACATGTCCATGCACACCGAGCCCACCACCGGCGCCAACTGGCCGTGGATGAGCGCCAGGCCCGCCCCGTTGCCGAAGCGCCGGTCGTAGCCGTCGGCGTAGCCAATGGCCAGGGTGGCGATGCGACGCTCGCTGGCGGCGGCGGCCCCACGGCGGCCATAGCCCACGGTGTGGCCCGCGGGCAGGGTTTTGATTTGGGAAATGGTGGTACGCAGCTGGCTCACAGGGCGCAGGGCCGCACTGTCGCGGCCGCTGGCGTCTACGCCGTAGAGGCCGATGCCCAGGCGCACCATGTCGAAATGCGCGTCGGGAAACCGCAGGATGCCGGCAGAGTTCAGCGCGTGTTTCAGCACCGCGTGGCCCAGGGCCGACTCCAGCGCGGTGGCCATGCGCCGGAACGCCGCCAGCTGCGCTTGAGTGAAGCCGTCGTGCGCGGCATCGTCGGCGGCAGCCAGATGCGTCATGACGCTGGCGATGGGCAGCCGTGCGGCCTGCTGGCCAATGAGCGCCACCAGCGCCGGCAGGTCGGCTTCATCGAAGCCGAGGCGGCGCATGCCGGTGTCGAGCTTGAGGTGGATGGGCGGCCCAGCGCTGGCCGCAGGCGGAAAGGCCGCGAGGTATTCGGCGAGCATCTCGAACGAATAAATCTCGGGTTCCAGGCGGTAGTGCTGCAGCGTGCCGAAAGAATCCGGGGCTGGGTTCATCACCATGATGGGCAGGCTGATGCCGGCTTCGCGCAGGGCCACGCCCTCGTCGGGGTAGGCCACGGCGAGATAGTCGGCCCGCTGAAATTCGAGCAGGCTGGCCACTTCGTAAGAGCCCGCGCCGTAGGCAAACGCCTTCACCATCACCATGAGCTTGGTGCCGGGCTGCAGCTGGCGCCGGTAGTGCTGCAGGTTATGGCTAAGGGCATCGAGGTTGACTTCCAGCACGGTACCGTGCTGCTGGGCCTGCAAAGCGGCCACAATGCGCTCGAAGCCAAACCGCCGCGCGCCCTTTATCAGAATGACTTCGCGGGCAAACGCGTTAGGGTCGAGCGCGGCCAAAAAGGCTTCGGTGGTGGGGTAAGTTTCAATTAAAAATTCAGAATTAAAAATTAAAAATGAGGCAGCTGACCCGCTGTCGGCTTGCGCTGACGTATCCGCTGGGTCGCTTCCGGTTGCTCCCGCTTCCCCGATTTTTAATTTCTCATTCTTAATTTTTAATTCCCGGGAAATTTCCTCCCCGATGCCCACCAGCCGCGTGACGCCCGCGGCGGGCAGCAGCGCCGCCACCCGCCCGTACAGCTCCGGGCCGCTAAGTCCGGATTCCAGCACGTCGCTCAGAATCAGGGTGCGGCGGCCGGGGCGCGACTGGCGGCCCAGCGCATTGAGGGCCAAGGCCAGGCCGGCGAGGTCGTTGTTGTAAGTGTCGTCGAGCAGGTAAGAATCGTGGCGGCCCAGCTTCATTTCCAGGCGCATGGCCACGGGGTGCAGCCGGGCGAGGCGGCGCTGAATTTCGACCGGCTCGAGCTGGCGGTGCAGCAGCACGGCCAAACAGTGCAGCGCGTTTTCCACGGAAGGCTCATCGGAAAAAGGGAGCGTGAATGCGGCTTCAATCCCGGCCGCAGCATACTGCGCGTGCAGGCTGGTGCTGCCGCTGGTGCTTTGGTCGAAGGCGAAATAAATATCGGCGGGCTGCTCCGCGTAGCGTGTCCAGCTGAAACCGGGCAGTTGCTGGCTGGCTACGGCCTCGCGCACCAGCGGCTGGTCGTAGCAGAAGAACAGCCGCCGGAACTGCGGCCCCTGAAACAGGTGCAGCTTCTCGGCCAGCTTCTGCTCGGCGGAGGCAAAAC
>JAYSZD010000723.1:0-3322 GCA_043738185.1 Hymenobacter sp.
TTTCGCTCGCAGGCGCTGACCCTGGATGTGCCGGCCCTGTGCGCGGCCTTGGCCGCCGCCCCAAGCGAAGCCCGGTCCACGGCCGCGCCGCTGGTGCTCACGCTGCCGCTCCCCAACGGCAGCACGGGTCGGTTTGCCGTCCGCGAGTCCTCGGTGCTGGCACCCGCGCTGGCGGCGCGGTTTCCAGGCATTAAAACCTACGCCGGCGTGGGCATCGACGATGCCTCGGCCACGGTGCGGCTGGAAATGACGCCCCAGGGCTTCCATGCTCAGGTGCTGGCCGCCGATGGCAACAGCTTCTACATCGACCCCGCCACCCGCACCGATTCCCGCCATTATCTCGGTTTTTACCACCGCGATATGAACCGGGGCGCTTCCCGCACCGCTCTCAACTGTGGTTTTACGCCCACGGCGGCCACCCAAAAAGCTACCGTGCAGCGGCTGGCGGCCCAAAAAAGTAGCGGTAATCTGGCGCGGGCGCGGGCTAGCGGACCGCAGCTGCGCACCTACCGCCTGGCCCTGGCCTGCACCCCCGAATACGCCCTGACTAAAGGCAACACCGTAGCCAGCGTGCTGGCCGCCGAGGCCACCACCGTGAACCGGGTGGTGGGCGTGTACGAAAAGGAGCTTTCCGTGCGCATGGTGTTGGTGCCGAACAACGACCAGCTGGTTTTTCTCAGTGGCACCGGCCCCCAGCCTTCCCCGGCCTATACCAACGACGACGGTGGCCCCATGCTCGGGCAAAACCAGGAGAACGTAGACCGCATTATCGGCAATGCCAATTACGATATTGGCCACGTAGTAAGCACCGGTGGTGGCGGCGTGGCCTTCCTGGGCGTGGTGTGTGACCGCGACGGGAAAGCCGGCGGTGTAACGGGCCTGCCCAACCCCGTGGGCGACGCGTTTGACATCGATTTTGTGGCGCACGAAATGGGCCATCAGTTTGGCGGCAATCATCCCTTCAACGGCGATGAAGAAAGCTGCGCCGGCGGCAACCGCAACCCCGAAACAGCCTGGGAACCGGGTTCGGGCAGCACGATTATGGCCTATGCGGGCATTTGTGGCCCAGCCAACGACCTGCAATCAAATTCCGATGCCACCTTTCACACGGGCAACTACGAGGAGATACGGGCTTTTATTGATGGTACTACCTGCGGCACCAGCCAGGCCACCGGCAATACCGCACCTGCCGTGAGTGTGCCGGCCAGCGGCAGAACTTTGCCCATCGGCACGCCTTTCAAACTAACAGCCACCGCTACCGACGCTCAAAACGACCCCATCACGTATTCTTGGGAGGAGCTGGACCTGGGGCCGACCGGAACGCCCACCACAGCCCAGGTGCCGGGGCAGAATATTCCCCTGTTTCGCTCGTTCAACCCCTCCGCGTCCGGAACGCGCTACTTCCCGAGGCTGAGCAATCTGCTGGCCAACGACGTAGTTATCGGGGAGCGGTTGCCCACGGTGACGCGCGCCCTCACGTTTCGGTGCACGGCCCGCGACGAGCACCTTGGCCCGCTGGGGGTAGTCGGCGGCGTGAATTTCAGTTCGCTGGTTAGTCTGGATGTGAGCAGCTCGGCGGGGCCCTTCCTGGTGACGGCCCCCAACGCGGCCGAAAGCTGGACCGGAGGCGCCGCCCAAACTATTACCTGGAACGTGGCCAATACCACTGCCGCCCCGGTTAGCTGCGTCCGCGTCAACCTCCGGCTGAGCCTTGACGGGGGCGTGACGTATCCCGTTCTGCTGGCTGCCAACGAGCTGAACGACGGCTCGGCCGTGGTGGTAGCACCCAGCCCCGCCACTGCCGCAACCCGTGCCCGTGTGATGGTGGAAGCCGTTGACAACTATTTCTTTGATATTTCAAACAGCGATTTCACCATCACGCCGCCATCGGCGGGGCCTTCCATCACCAGCTTCACGCCTGGCGGCGGGCTGGCGGGCACGGTCGTTACCATCCTGGGTTCGCAGTTCAACGGCGCCACATCGGTCCGTTTCAATGGCACTGCAGCCAGCTTCACGGTGAATTCTGCTACGCAGCTCACGGCGACAGTGGCTGCCGGCACCACTACGGGCCCCATCACCATCGCGGCCCCGGCCGGCACGGTGACTTCGACGGCCTCGTTCGTGGTGGGCGCACCACCTGCCGTCACTAGCTTCACCCCCGCTACGGGCCCAGTTGGAAGCAGTGTCATCATCACGGGCGCTTTCTTCACCGGCGCAACGCGGGTGACCTTCAACGGTACCGAGGCGTCCGCATTCACCGTGAACTCGACCACTCGCATTACCGCGACAGTGCCCCCCGGCGCTACTACCGGCCCTCTTTCCGTGACTACGCCCGTAAATACGGCCCAGTCGGCAACGAGCTTTGTTGTGATTCAGGCGCCCGTTATTCTCTCCTTTACGCCCACGGCGGGGATGGCCGGCACGGTGGTGCAACTCACCGGCGAAAATTTCATTGGCGTCACGCGCGTGACTTTCAATGGCATCGTGGCGCCCACCTTCACCGTGAACTCCCGCACCCGCATTACCGTGACGGTACCCGCGCAGGCCACCAGTGGTCCGATTGAGGTAACGGCGGCCGGGGGAGTGGCCACTTCCCTGACCGACTTTCTGGTGCCGCCCGCCAATGATATGTGCGCCAATGCCATCGCCCTTGTTTGTGGGCAGACGGTGCTTGGCACCTCCGTGGGCAACACCACCACCGGCGACCCCGATTCCGGTTGTTCCGAAACTACCGATGGGGGAGGAGTATTCTACTCTATAGTTGGTACGGGTGGTGATATCACCGTTTCGCTTTGTGACCCGACTACTGACTACGACACCAGAATGTTCGTTTTTTCGGGGACTTGTAGTTCCTTTCAGTGCGTGGGCGAGAACGACGACGACGCAGCCTGCGGCACCAATTCAGTGGCCTCGACGGTTACGTTCCGCTCGGTGGCCGGCACCAAATATTTGGTGATGGTGGGGGGCTTCGGTGGCAAAACCGGTGCCTTCGCCCTGAGCGCCAGCTGCGCGGCGGTGCCAGTGGGGCCGGTTATCACCAGCCTCAGTGCTACCAGTGGCCCGGTAGGCGCTTTCATTACTGTTACGGGCAGTGGCTTTGATATCTCCAGCGGCGTCACATTCAATGGTACGGCTGCCACTACCGTCTCGGTGGCCAGCTCCACCAGCCTCGTGGCTCAGGTGCCCGCAGGCGCTACCACCGGCAACGTAGCAGTGGCCACCAGCGGCGGCACCAGCAATGGCCTGCTTTTCACGGTATCTACTGCCACTGCTGCTACCAGCGCCACCAAAAGCGAGTTCAGCGTGTACCCCAACCCCGTAT
>JAYSZD010000724.1:0-3321 GCA_043738185.1 Hymenobacter sp.
CGGCCTGACTTTCTCAAACGAATTGATCTCCCGCGACGAAGGGCTGCACTGCGACTTTGCCTGCCTCATTACTCCATGCTGCAGAACAAGTTACCGGAAGCCCGCGTACAAATGATCATCAGCGACGCCGTTGCCATCGAACAGGAATTTGTGACCAGCGCTTTGCCCGTAGACCTGATTGGCATGAACTCCAAACTCATGAGCCAGTACATTGAATTTGTCGCTGACCGCCTGCTGGTAGCACTGGGCTGCGCCAAAATTTACAATGCCACCAACCCATTCGACTTTATGGAAATGATCTCGCTGCAAGGCAAGACCAATTTCTTTGAGAAACGGGTGGGCGAATACCAGAAAGCCGGCGTGATGAGCGAGCGGACCGAGAACATGTTCTCGCTCGACGAGGACTTCTAAGCTACCTATCTTACAACCCCAAAAAAGCCCGCCCTACTTGCGTAGCGGCGGGCTTTTTCGGGCTTAACGCAGCCTGTGGCTAGCGGTAAGCGGGCGCCAAGGTGGCGGGCTGGGTTGCGCCGGCCACCGGGGCGGGCGCAAACAGCCGGCGTAGCACCAAATGCGTGGATAAGTAGACCACTACCAGCAAGGTGGCCATCCAACCGAGCAGGTAGAGCGGGCCGGGCAGCCAGGTTTGGGCTTTGGCATCGTCGAAGCCGAAGACGTAGTTGATATTGACCGGGATTTTGGGGTCGGGCAGGATGGTGCCGGCGGGAGGCAGCAGGAAGTAGGCCACCAGGCACAGGCCCCAGCCCACGGCCGTCCACGACCAGAGGGCCCGGCGGTCGTAGCCCAGGCGCTTTATCAGGAACAGCAGCAGGAAGGGCAGCCAGCCGTGGAAGAAGGACAGCCCGCGCAGAAACAGCGAGCGGTTGGGGTCGAACATGTAGGCCGTCAGGCCCACGAGGTGCACACCGAACAGCTCCCCCAGAAAATCGACGCACCACAGCACCTGGGGCAGCAGGATGCCCACGGCGGCCATCGAAGCGGGCAGGGCCTTCTCGGTCCAGAGGCTGATGAGGCAGAGCAGCAGGGCCACATCGCAGAAATACAGGAAGTTGGTGGCGCCGTAGTTAACGTAGTACACCGGCACCAGTACGGTAATGAAAGCGGTAACCACAAGTTTGAGCCAAAGCGGCAGGCGGGAAGCGGAGGCAGTAGGCATGCGTGCGAGAGTGAAGTGAAAGCGAGAGCCCGAAACCGGCAGCAGGTTTGCTGGGAAGCCGAGGCGAAATACGCAGGTCACAAGCGGGCTACCGAACGCATATTTGCTTCTGCGGGACTTTTCGAATTGTAAATGGTAGGCATAAATATTTGGTAATCAGGGTTAATAGATGAATTAAATCGACTTCAAAACGCGCATTTTAAGCGTGTAAGCCCAGCCGAATGCTGCGCTAGCCGGCCGAATTACAGGCCTTCTGCGGCGGAGCAGGTTCCGTTTTCAGCGGGTTGGCGGTGGTGCGAAAAAGAGGCTATTTGAAAAGAGCGTCATTCCCTGGGCCTTTTGGGACCTAGTCGCTTAGGGGCCGGGTCAGAGGTGCGGGAGGCGCTGACTTTCCGGGCGTTTCGCTGGGTTACCATTGGGGCCAAACGGTATTGAAGGGCATGAAGCTTTCCATCGAAACCCACGACGACCAATGGCCCCTACCGGGCCAGCTCGACCCCCGCCTGATGCCCTGCGCCTTTTGCCGCCGCCGGCTGCGGGTGAACGGGCAGCCGGTGTTCGAGACCTGCTCGTGTAAGGCTCTGGGGCCGCCCGTCACGATTGGGGCGCTGGTGGCTGGGGTGGCTGGGGTGGCTGTGGCGCTGCTGGCGGTGGGGCTTTGGTGGCGCTGGCGGAAGTAACCAGCTTTTAGCTCACGCCAACACGCAACGGCTGCCATTCGCCGTTGCGGAAAGCATGATGAGACTTCGACGCTTCTTGCAGTGGCTGCGGCCGCGTATGCCTTATCTGAATATCGGGCTGGCGGCGGCGGCTTACTGGGCCAATGAACAGTTGGTGCAGGGGTTTTGCCAGCCGGTGGAATATCAACAAGTCGCTATGAACAAAGTATTCGTGCAGCATCCAATCGGCTGGATACTATTCATTATTTCTTGTTTTTGTGCTGTAGCACAATCCAATAAATTGCCCCTTCCAATCCAGGCGGTTCAGCAAGACCCTGGCGACTGCCCGTACCATTATGTGGAACAAATGCCCTCGATGCCGAAGGGTGGAGGCTTGGCCGCTATCGGGAATGAGCTGGGACGCACAGTGAAAGTGCCTCTGGTGCAGCCCCAGCTACCTTGGCGCCCAAACGTAGTCTATTTTGTAGTGGGAGCTAAAGGCAACGTTTATCGCGGTAAAATTCTGAAAAGTAGTGACGTGCCTGCTTATGACGAAGCATTATTGGCAGCAGTACGGGCTTTGCCGCGACTGAAACCAGGGCATCATAATGGGGTAGCTGTGTCTGTGGGACTCACGGTACCCGTTCGGGTCGAATTACGGTAAAGTCCTGCCAGCCTTTCCCTGCGCTTTCCCTCAAAGCGGACTGCGTGTGCAACCATCCCTACGACGGCGAATCGTATCGAAAGTGGATACCGAACGGGGGGCGGAAGCTGCTCCTGAAAGGGGAGTAACTATTTGAATATGGCTGATGCAAAGGAAGCTGTTTCTAAAAAATGGCCTAGCATACCCTTTCAGGCCCTTTGTGGAAAACTTCCACCTTTTTTCCTTGTCCTCCCCAAACCCAGGCGGTAATTTCCGGGATTGAATGCTGCCGGACCACCGAAACCCGCGGCTTTCTGCTCCACTCTTCCCCCAACTGCCTCAACGACTTGCCATCGGGTTCTGCCCGCGCCGGCTACTTTCTATAAGCAAAAACCCACACCAAAACACTACTGGTATGCTAGTAATTAAACGCGATGGACGCCGCGAATCCGTCAAGTTCGACAAAGTGACCGCCCGCATTGAGAAGCTCTGCTACGGGCTGAACATGGATTTCGTGTCGCCCATTGCGGTGGCTATGAAGGTGATTGACGGCATCTACGACGGCGTGAGCACCGTGGAGCTGGATAACCTCGCCGCCGAAACCGCCGCTTCGCTCACCACCAAGCACCCGGACTACGCCATTCTGGCGGCCCGCATTGCGGTGAGTAACCTGCACAAGGTGACCAGCAAGTCCTTCAGCAGCACGATGAAGCGCCTCTACACCTACGAGGACCCCAAGAACGGCGACAACGCCTCGCTGCTGGCCACCGACGTGTGGGAGGTGATTCATAAGAACGCCGCTACGCTGGACTCGGCCATTATTTATGACCGGGACTACAACT
>JAYSZD010000725.1:0-3311 GCA_043738185.1 Hymenobacter sp.
GGCCGACGCGCCCGCGTCATTACTGCCCAGACCTATTAATTTATCTCCTTCCAGTACTGCGCCAAATGGCTCGTGCGTCCAGCCCGCGCCGGGCTTTACCGTGTCGTGATGCGAATTGAGCAGAATGGTTGGTTTGTGCGCATCAAAGTATGCCGACGTGGCCCATACATTGTTGTGCTGCCGCTGCGCAGTAACCCCACGCTCGTGTAAAAACACCTGAATCAGCTCGGCGGTATCCGCTTCCTCCCGCGAGTACGAAGGCGTTTTAATTAGCCGAATAAGTAAATCAACGGCATCATCGCTCAGTTGATTTATTAATTCAGACATAAAGTGGTTTTCAGTGCGCCGTCGATATGGAGCGCGTGCTCAATAATTACTTTTTCTACGCCAAACTGCAAGGCATCAAATGCATTTTCTAATTTGGGCAGCATGCCATCGGCAATTATCCCGCTTTCTTTTAATTCTGCGTAATTAGCCAATGTAATTGATGGAATAACTGATTTCTCATCAACAACATCAGCTAATACGCCGTGTTTTTCAAAGCAAAAGTGCAGCTCCACTGCATATTTCTTGCTCAGGGCTTTTGCTAATGACGCGGCAATGGTGTCGGCATTGGTATTTAGCAATTGGCCTTGTCCGTCGTGGTTAATCGCGCAGAATACAGGTATCAGCCCCATCTCCAGAAATTGGCGCACCAAGTCGGCATTAATGCTCTCCTCACTTAAATCCCCCACGAAACCGTAATCAACTTCCCGTACCAAGCGCTTGGTGGCCAGAATCACATTGCCATCGGCTCCGCTGAGGCCCAGCGCATTAGCCCCGACACTTTGGAGTGCCGCCACTATCTGCTTGTTGGTTTTGCCTGCGTAAAACATCGTCACAATGTCGAGTGCGGCGGCGTCGGTGACGCGGCGGCCGTGCAGCATGCGCGGCGTGATGCCCAGGCGGGCCATCATTTCGCTGGCGCCTTTACCACCGCCGTGTACCAGTATTTTGGGGCCGCTCACATCGGCAAAAAGCCGCAGGAATTCCAGCAAATCGGGTATGTGGTCGATGATGCCGCCGCCAATCTTATAAATTTTTAACGCCGCTTTCATTATTTCTTCACAGTCCAGCAACCCCAACAGTGAAAAGCACTGATTTCAAAAAACACATGGGAAATGTTGCAGGCAAAAGTAGGGGCTTTTAGCTTTGCAGCAGAATTGAACCTCTTAGTTCGGCCGTTCGTTAAAGCGCCGAATCGATAGTCACACGCCATGCCCCTCCCCGTTTCCACTTCTCCTTTGCTCGCTGCTGCCGCCTGGCAGAGTGCGGCAGGCGTGTGCAAAACGGCTTGTGCCCTGGTGCGACGACCCTAGCGGCTTCAGCAGCCGCATGTTGGCCCTTTGGCCAGCCCCTTTGAGCCGGGCTAGTATCCGCTCTACTTACAGACAGGTTTGGGCTTTAGCAGGAATTACGCGGGAGAAACGCGTAGTCCGGACAGCCGCGCATCTATCCCTAAGTTTTTAAAAATCAATGATAATTCGGGTTGCGACAGCAGCGGACGCCCAGTACGCTGACTTATTATGCCACTGGTACGTTGAATCGGCCAAAACGCGGGGCACCGGCATCGCCAAGCGCGAGCCGGATTACGTGGCCCGCAAAATGGCCAGCGGCGACAGCATCATCGCCTTCCTCGATGGCGAGCTGGCGGGTTTCTGCTACATCGAAACCTTTGACGACAAGACCTTTGTAGTGAATTCGGGCCTGATTGTGAACGCCGAAATCCGCAAGGGCGGCGTGGGCAAAGCCATCAAGCAGGCCGTGTTCGACCTGTCGCGCAGCAAGTATCCGCAGGCCAAGATTTTCGGCATCACGACCAGCCTGGCCGTGATGAAAATCAACACCGACCTCGGCTACGAGCCCGTCACCTTCTCGGAGCTGACCACCAGCGAAGATTTCTGGAAAGGCTGCAAAAGCTGCAAGAACTACAGCATCCTGATGGAGAACGAGCGCAAACTATGCCTCTGCACCGGCATGCTCTACGATACGCCCGAAAAGCAGCTGGTGCAGTTGCAGGTGCCCGATTTCGCGGTCCTCACCCCTGCGCTGCCCCAAAACCCTGCTACTGAAACCGATTCCGCATCCTAGCCTGACCATGAAGAAAAAAGCCATTCTCGCCTACAGCGGCGGCCTCGACACCTCGTTTTGCGCCGTGTATCTGTCGCGCGACCTCGACCTTGAAGTCCACACGGTAATTGTCAATTCCGGCGGCTTCACGACCGACGAGCTGGCCGCCATCGAGAAGCGCGCCTACGAGCTGGGCTCGGTGAAGCACGAGGTGATTGACATGACCACGCGCTTTTATCAGGATTGCCTGCGTTACCTGCTGTTCGGCAACGTACTGAAAAACGACACCTACCCGCTGAGCGTAAGCGCCGAGCGCATGTTCCAGTCGCTGGCCATTGCCGAATATGCCCGCGCCAATGAGGCCGACTACATCGTGCACGGCAGCACCGGCGCCGGCAACGACCAGGTGCGTTTCGACGTGGCTTTTTCGGTTATTTCGCCTAAGACGGAGATTCTCACGCCTATCCGCGACCTGAAACTGTCGCGCCAGGCCGAGATTGAGTACCTGCAAAAACAGGGCTTCGAAATGAGCTGGGAGAAGGCGAAGTATTCCATTAACAAAGGCATCTGGGGCACCAGCGTGGGCGGCGTCGAAACGCTGACCTCGCACGAGGCCCTGCCGGAAAGCGCTTATCCGTCGCAGCTGCAGCGGCAGGATTCGGAGCGCGTGGAAATCACCTTCGAGAAGGGCGAGCCGGTGGCGCTGAATGGCGAGACGCTGGACCCAGTGGCCCTCATTCAGAAGCTGAACGAGTTGGGCTCGGCCTTCGCCATCGGCCGCGACACGCACGTGGGCGATACCATCCTGGGCATCAAGGGCCGCGTGGGATTTGAGGCGCCCGCGCCGCTCATGCTCATCAAGGCCCACCACCTGCTGGAGAAGCACACCAGCACCCGCTGGCAGCTGCTGCACAAGGACTACATCGCCAACTGGTACGGCACTTTGCTGCATGAAGCCCAGTACCTCGACCCGGTGATGCGCGACATGGAAGCCTTCCTGGAATCGTCGCAGAACCATGTGTCGGGCAAGGTGTTCGTGCAGCTCCAGCCCTACCGGTTCGAGCTGCTCGGCATCGAGTCCAAATACGACATGATGCAGTCGAAAGTGGCTACATATGGGGAGGAGAATAATGCCTGGGATGCGCGGGATGCGAAGGGTTTTATCAAGATTTTTGGTAATCAGCTGAAGATTAGCGCCAGCC
>JAYSZD010000726.1:0-8568 GCA_043738185.1 Hymenobacter sp.
GTCATTCTCATTGGCTTTGGCCTGATGGCCTACCAGGGCGGCCCGAACCTGGGCGTCGATTTCAAAGGCGGCCGAGCTTACGTGATTGACTTCAACAAAACGATGGTGGCCTCAGACGTGGCCGACCAACTCCGCCCGGCCTTCAAAGGCTCCGGCCTGGAAGTGAAGCAGTACGGTGCCCCCAATCGCCTGCGCGTGACCACCGGCTACCTGGCCAACGACGAAAGCGTGGAAGCCGACCAGCAGGTGCGCGCCGCCCTCGACCAGGGCCTGCAGCCCTTTGCCTCGGCCAATCCACAGGTACCGTCGGCCTCCAAAGTAGGCGCTACCATTGCCGACGACATCAAGCGCACGTCGGTGCTGTCGCTGGGCCTCACGCTGCTGGGCATCTTCATCTACGTCTTGTTCCGCTTCGATAAGTGGCAGTACTCGATGGCGGCCGTAGTGGCGCTGTTCCACGATGCGCTGCTGGTTATCGCAGCCTTCCCCATTGCGCGCGCCTTCGGCGTGGTGTATGAGATGGACCAGATTTTTGTGGCCGCCGTGCTCACGGTGCTTGGCTTCTCGATGAACGACACGGTAGTTATTTATGACCGTATCCGTGAGTATTTGCAGGAAAACCCCAAGCTGACCTTCGCCCAGGTAGTGAATCCGGCTTTGAACTCGACTTTCTCGCGCACTATCATCACGTCTTCCACTATTCTGATGGTGGTAATCGTACTGTATATTTTCGGTGGCGAAACCCTCCGCTCCTTCTCGTTCTCGATGATTATCGGAATGATTTTCGGCACGTACTCGTCGCTGTTCATCGCCACCCCAATTATCCTCGACACCTACGGCAAGAAGGAAGAGCGGGAGCGCAAAGCCGCCGGCGAGGACTTCACCAACTCGGCCAGCGATGCACCACGCCTGAGCACGTCGAACGTGTAAGTATTCAGGAAATTCGCGGCTGATTACCTACACCAGCTTACTACGAATTTCCAGCAGGCACAAAAAAGGCCGCCCGATGGGCGGCCTTTTTTGTGCCTGCTAGTCGGCTTCTGCTTCTCACTGCAACCGAAGCAGCTGGCGGCCGCACTATCGCCCGGAGCCCGCCTTGGGTGCAAGCTTCCACAGCTCGCCATCGGCCTCATCCGTGACGATGTACAGGGCGCCGTCCGGCCCTTGCCGTACATCGCGAATGCGCTGCTTGCGGTCGGAAAGCAACCGCTCTTCGCCCTTTACCCGGCCGTTCTCAATTTGGAGACGCACCAGCTCTTTGTCTTTAAGGGCGCCCACAAACAGATTGCCGCGCCAAGCTGGAAACGCGTCGCCGGAATAGAACTCGGCGCCCGAGGGCGCGATTACCGGGTCCCAATAGTACACTGGGTCCACGAAACCTGCTTTGGTGGTCACGGCATTGGGCACGGGCTCACCCGAGTACTCCTCGCCAAAGGTCACCAGGGGCCAGCCGTAGTTTTTGCCACCTTCAATGCGGTTCAGCTCGTCGCCGCCCTGCGGGCCCATATCCACGGTCCAGAGCTGGCCCTGGGCGTCGAAAGCCATTGACTGGACGTTACGCTGGCCCACCGTCCAGATTTCGGGCAGCGCGCCGGCCTGCTTGGCAAACGGGTTGTTCGGGGCCGGCTGGCCGTCTGGCGTGATGCGCAGGGTTTTGCCCATGTGGCTGCCCATTTGCTGGGCCTGCGGCCTGATTTCCAGGTCTGACCGCTCGCCCAAGGTCACATACAACAGGCCATCGGGCCCAAAGGCGAGGCGGGAGCCGAAGTGCATGTCGCCATCATAAGCTGGCAGCGCCCGGAATATTACCCGCACCTGGCTCAGGCTCCGCTGGTCGGCCGCAAGCACGCCTTTGGCCACGCTGGTGGCGTTGCCCTTGGCCCCTCGGGGCTCGGAAAACGACCAGTAAATCGTTTTATCGGCATCGAATTTCGGGCTCAGCGCCACGTCGAGCAAGCCGCCCTGCCCGGTCGCATACACGGCGGGCAACCCTTTGATGGGCGCTCCAACCTGGCCGACAGCCGACACGATGCGCAGCCGGCCCGGCCTTTCGGTTACCAGTAAGTCGCCGTTGGGCAGCGGTTCCACGGCCCACGGGTTTTCGAGTCCTTTGGCCAGCACCGTCACGTCGAAGGCGGCCGCCGATTTTATGCCACTGGCCCGATATTGCTCGGGGAACGTGGGGCGCTGGCCGGGCACGTTGGCTGCCCGGGTTTCGAGCGGGGCGCGGCCGGTTTGGTCCGTGGTCTGCGCCGTGGGCTTGTCTTGCACTTGCGCGCGCTGCTCCTGGCCAGAACTGCTGCAGGCCGCGCTAAAGCCGGCCAACAGGATGGCAGAGGCGCTGATAAAATGGCGATGGTTCATCGGATGGTGTCTTATCGTGTAGCAGCTGCGTTGAAATAATAAGCTCCATTCGAATACGTAACCTGCCAGATACCGTTTATTTCAATCATGAACTGGGTATTGCTGAGCGGCGGCAATCAGACCCATGCTCATCTTCTGTACCCATACAGCAAAAGCCCCGACGCTGCTCAGCGTCGGGGCTTTTCATTTGCTAAGGCCAAGTGCGAGGAAGCAGAACCGAATTATCAGATTCCAGCCTCCAGCTTTGTCAGTCAGCTTATACTGTGATGCCTTCGGCCACTACGCTTTGCACCTCGGGCACCATGCGCTTGAGCAGGTTTTCGATGCCGGACTTGAGCGTGACGGTGGCCGAGGGGCAGCCGGAGCAGGAGCCCTGCAGGTTCACGGTCACCACGCCTTCGTGGTAGCTTTTGAAGGTAATGTTGCCGCCGTCCTGCTCCACGGCGGGGCGCACGTAGTTGTCGAGCAAGTCGATTACTTTTTGGGCAATCTGGCCGTCCTGCTGCGTGGGGTCGCCGGCAACGGCGGCTTGTGCGGCCTTCTGCTCGGCGGCGGGGTCGACCAGGAAAATGGGGCCACCGGCCTCCACGTAGCTTTTCAGGAACTGACGTAGCTCGGGGATGAGCTGGGTCCAGGCCAATTCGGGCTGGCTTTTGGTGACGGTCACGAAGTTCTGGGCAATGAACACGCGGCCTACATAGTCGAATCCGAACAGCTCCTGCGCCAAAGGCGAATTGGAAGCGGCTTCGAGATTGGGGTAATCCACGCTCACCCCATCAACCAGCAGGTTGGAGTTGAGGACGAACTTCATGCTCTCCGGGTTGGGAGAAGCTTCGGCGTAAATAGAAACAGCGGACATGGCTTGAGGCTTAAAATCAGAGGGCAAGACGGCCGGAGCGGCCGCTGCAAAGCTACAACCACAACGGCGTGGCCGAGGTTGCAAATGTACGTACATGAATACAATTACCCTACCCGGCGCGGCCGGGCACGTAGCATTGAGGGCACCCGTGCCCAACCCAATATCCGGGCCAGCACGGATAGCGCGGACAGACCCCGTCGCCCTACCTTGACGCCAT
Source organism: Hymenobacter sp. (assembly GCA_043738185.1). Classification (GTDB taxonomy): domain Bacteria; phylum Bacteroidota; class Bacteroidia; order Cytophagales; family Hymenobacteraceae; genus Hymenobacter. The sequence continues at coordinate 3,441 of JAYSZD010000726.1, forward strand.
GAACTGCCAGGCCCTTTCTCTGTTCCACTGGCGGCTGGCGCTGCTCTTGTTCCTGCTCACCGGCCCCACCGCCCGCGCCCAGCCAACCCTGCCGCCCGACCTAACGCTGGATGAGGCCTTCGCCGACAACCGTCGCGGCTGGTTCACCGGCGACGACGCCACCTGGCGCGTGAGCCTGGCCAACGGCGAGTACCGGCTCGACAACCGCATTGCGGGCGGCCATTTGGCCTGGCGGCCCCTGGGCCTGAATACCAAGCAGGATTTCGCGCTGGAAACCGAGCTGTTCGGAACCACGGGTGGCTTTGTGTGGGGCGGGGCCGATGGCAGCAACGCCAACGTAGTGGGGGTGCTGCCGGGGCAGCGGCTGGCCGTGGGCCGCTGGCGGGCCGGGCAGTGGCAGCTGCTGAGCCCGGCCGGTGGGGCGCCCGCCCCGGCCCTGCGCGACGGTGGCTGGAACACCGTGCGCATTGTGCGGCAGGGCCCCACGGTGCGTTACTACGCCAACGGCCATGAAGTATTTACTCAGCCCTTTGAGTCGCTGCCCGGCAACCTGACCGGATTTCAGATTGAAGCGGCCCCGGCCACGTTGCGCGTGCGGCGGCTGCGGGCCTGGCACCACTCGGGCATCCGGCTGGCGCCGGGGGTGCCGGTCGGGCTGCGCCGCGAGCGGCTGGGGCCACAGGTGAACTCGACGAACCATAACGAGGGCTCGCCCGTGCTTTCCACCGACGGGCAGGAATTGTATTTTGGGCACCGGCCACCCGTGCCGCCCGGCCAACCCGAGCGCTGCGACATCTGGCGCACCCGCCGCCAGCCCGACGGCAGCTGGGGACCCGCCCACGACGTAGGCGCCCCGCTCAACAATGGCGGCTACAGCTGCCCCCTCGGCATCACACCCGACGGCCAAACTCTGCTCGTGCTCAACCATTACAACCCCGACGGCTCACCGGCCAGCTCTGGCGGCTGCTCGCTGGCTCGCCGCCGGGCCGACGGGGGCTGGGAACGCCCCGAGCCAGTGCTGATTCCCGGCTTGCCAGCCCGGCCCAGCTATTACTATTTCAGCCTCGCCTCCGATGGGAATACCATTGTGCTGGCCGTAGGCGACCGGGATAAAGCTGACCAGACCGGCGACCTTTGCGTGAGTTTTCGCGATGCGCAAAACCGCTGGAGCCGGCCCCGCAACCTGGGAAAAACGGTGAATACGGCCGGCTCGGAAAACGCCCCGTTTCTGGCCCCAGACGGGCAAACCCTCTACTTCAGCTCGGACGGGCACCCCGGCTACGGCGACAGCGACGTATTCGTAACGCGCCGCCTGGACGACACCTGGAGCCGGTGGAGCGAGCCGCTCAACCTCGGCCCCGGCTTCAACAGCGAAGGCTTTGAGGCCTGCTACGCTGTGGGGGCCGCCGGCGACTACGCCTATTTCTGTGCCCGCGACGGAAGCACGCCGCTGGAGGACCTTTTCCGTACCCGGCTGCCGGCGGCCGTGCGGCCCCGGCCCACGGTGCTGGTGCGCGGCCGGGTACTCGACGCCCGCACCGGCCAGCCCGTACCGGGCGCTGCCGTGGCCTACGAGCGCCTGCCCGATGGCCTGACCGCCGGCACCGCCCGCGCCGACCCGGCCGATGCCCGCTACCAGCTGGCCCTGCCCGCCGGCCGCCAGTACGGCTTCCGGGCCGAGGCCATCGGCTATCTGACCGCCTCCGATAACCTTGACCTCACCGACACCACCCGCTACGGCGAAGTGACCCAGGACTTGTTTCTGCTGCCGCTGACCGAGCCCGTTGAAGCAGCGACCAGCCGCACCACGGCGCTGCGGCTGGCTACTCCCGCTGTACCCGGCCAACTAAAGGCCGTGGCCGTGCCCGTGGAACCTGCGGAGGAGAAAATCACGCTCAACAACCTATTCTTCGTGCAGGGCAAACCCGTGCTCCTCCCTTCTTCTTTCCCTGAGCTAAACCGCCTGGCCCAAACGCTGGCCGAGCACCCCAGCCTCAAAATCCGCCTCGACGGCCACACCGATAACACCGGCGACGCCACAAACCCCGCCCCCAACCAGGTACTGAGCGAGCAGCGGGCCGCCGCTGTGAAAGCGTATTTGATGCGGCAGAAGATTGATGCGGGCCGGCTGGCCACGCGCGGCTACGGCGGCGCCCAGCCGGTGGCCCCCAACGATTCCGAAGCCCACAAGGCCCGCAACCGCCGCGTCGAATTCGTCATCGTGCAGCACTAGGACGCCGAGGTGCATTGCTAGAGTTGGTTAGCGCGGGCGCGCAGCAGCAAATCGGCCAGTACCAGCTGGGTCATGGCTTCCACAATGGGCACGGCGCGAGGCAGCACGCAAGCATCGTGGCGGCCCCGGCCCACCAGCGTAATACTCTCGCCCTGGTCGTTGATGGTTTGCTGGGGCTGAAGCAGCGTGGCCACTGGTTTGAAAGCCACCCGGAAGTAAATATCCTGGCCGTTGCTTATGCCGCCCTGGCTGCCACCGCTGTGGTTGGTGCGGGTGCGCACGGCCCCGGCCTCGTCGGTATAAAACTCGTCGTTGTGCACCGAGCCAGGCAGCTTCGTGCCTTCAAAGCCAGAACCAAACTCGAAGCCTTTCACGGCGTTGATGCTGAGCAGGGCGTGGCCCAGCACAGCGGGCAGCTTGTCGAACACGGGCTCGCCGAGGCCGGCCGGCACGTGCCGGGCCACGCCGGTTATTACGCCGCCCACGGTGTCGTGCGCCGCCTGGGCCGCGCGAATACGAGCCTCCATCAGCACGGCCGTTTCGGGGTGCGGACAACGCACGGGGTTGGCATCAATGAGGTTCAAATCCAGCTCCTGGTACTCCAACGGCACTGCTACTTCGCCCACGGCCGAGACATAGGCGGCGATTTCAACCCCAAAATGGCTCAATAACTTACCGGCAATGGCGCCGGCGGCTACGCGGGCCGCCGTTTCGCGAGCCGAGCTACGGCCACCGCCGCGGTGGTCGCGCCGGCCGTATTTCACGTCGTAGGTGTAGTCGGCGTGGCTGGGACGGTAGGCCTTGGCAATGTGCGAATAGTCATCGGAGCGCTGGTCGGCGTTGGGGATGAACAGGCTGATGGGCGTGCCGGTGGTGAAGCCTTCGAAAAGGCCCGACTGAATCTGAACGGTGTCCGACTCCTTGCGCGGCGTGGTCAGGTCCGACTGGCCGGGCCGGCGCCGGTCAAGGGCCGTCTGGATATGGGTAGCGTCCACGGCCACGCCCGCCGGGCAGCCGTCGATGATGACGCCGATGCCCGCCCCGTGCGACTCGCCAAAGGTGGTGATGCGAAAAAGGGAGCCGAAAGTATTGGACATAAAGCAAATTGTGAATGACAACGGTTGAGCAGAGGCAGAGCGGCCCGCCCCGCCGATGGTCCGAAAACTCCCGGCAAAGTTGGCACCGCGCCACCAATAATCAGCCCGCGCGACCGGCGCGCCACCAGCCAACCCCAGCCACCCCCACTAGCCCAATCAGCAGCCAGCTGGCGTAGCGACGTACGTCGCGGTACACGTCCAGCGACTGCATGCGGGCATCGGCCTCGGCCAGAGCCGGGCCGTAAAAAGGGTCCTCCGCGGGCTTAGGCAGCACTTTTGGAGTTACTACCGCCCCGCTAATGCGGGGCCGGATTGCGGGCCGCAGCGTATCGTAGCGGGCCGTACCAGGATTGAAGACAACCAGATGAATAAGGCTATCCAAGGGAATGATACCGGGCTGCCGCGCCACCAACCGATAGCGAAACAGCTTGCGCCCCCCGCCCGGCGTGGCTTGTTCGCGCACCTCGGGGCCGTACACTTCCAGCCCCGGCCACGCTGTGAGCTCCGGCGCCAGTACCGCAGCCAAATTACCCTTGCCCTGCACGCCAAAGGTGTAGGCAAAGGCTTGGCCCACCAGGGGCACCTTACGGCTAATAGTCTCCTGCAGCTGGTAGGCGCCCACGGCCACCGCAGCTTGCCGCGGATGCGACGGCAGGCCGCGCACTGCCACGGTCAGGCCCTTAGCCAAATACGTTTTGTAGCCCGCCAGGCGATTATCCTGGCCGGCCTCCGGCTTTTTCAGAAACTTATACTTCACCATGGTAAGGGCCAGGGGAGGGAAGCGTAGCGGGTTTGCCGTGAGGGGATAATACACGTTTTCGGCCAGCCGGAAGCGTAGGTAGAGCTGACCTTGCTGACGCACGCTGTCGGGAGTGACACTGGCTTCGGGGCCGGGTTCCTGCCAGGCCGTGGCCTGGTGCAGCTCCTGCAGCAACGGCGGCAGCTGTTCGTTGAAATCGTGAAAGGCCAGCATGGCCTGGTCACTCGGCTTGAGGAAAAAGTAGAGGCCCACCCGCACGCCCTGGCCCACGTACACGCTGGGCTGGTCGGCCAGCACGGCCAGAAAAGCTCCATCAGGCAGCTCCTGATACTGCGCGGGCTTGGGCTTGCCAAACAGCTTATCGAGGTCGCCCACGGCCTGAAGCGCCGCTGTGGGGTCGGCCGGTGGCGTCAGAACCGATGGACTGGCGGGCCCAGTGCCGGGCGCGGATGGCGCTGCCGCTGGCGGGTCGGGCAGCACGCGCACAGTCGCGGCCCGGCTGCGCATTACCACGCCATTTACCGTTAGCTGGAAGGGCTTGATGCTGAACTCGCCCTCGCCGTAGGGTGCGTAGCGCTGCGTAATCGTGAGGTCGGTGAAGCGGCGGCCTTGCACGGTGCGGATGGTGGTCGTACTCGTTTTACCGCTTTTTTTGAATCCCTCCAGCTCCGGAAATTCCGAATACTCTCCCAGAATTCCGCCCCGCAGCCTGAAGGCCAACGTGAATACGCCCGTGACGGGCACCGTGGCCGGGCCCGGCAGCAGCGCCACATCGGCCGGGGCAGTGGGTTTGGGCTGGGGCTGGGGGTTGGTAGCCGGCGCAGTTATTTCCGGCTTGGGTACGCCGAGCGTGGGCTGAGCACTGGCTCCTGCCGCACCCAGCAAGCCTGCTATTCCTGCCATCCACCCAAAAAGTCTTCCCATAGTCGCTGGCCCGTTGGCGAACCCTAAAAGTAGCGTTTAAACGCGGGGATGCCATTTCCCAAGAGGTTTACGACTGCCTTACTTCCAGCGAATCGGTGTTGGGAGAATAAAAAA
>JAYSZD010000727.1:0-3308 GCA_043738185.1 Hymenobacter sp.
ATTGGTTTGTGTAGTAGCAGATTGGTTCATAAGTGAAAATCCTTGAAACTCGTGGAAGACTATGTTGGGCCGAGCCACCGATGTAGGCCCCTGCTGGGGAGGTTAATTATTATCGAGGCCGGTTAGTTCCGCGTCGTCTTCTATTGCTTCATTGCCATATCCCATTGACTGGGCGTATCGCTCGAGCTTATCCTTAAGGAAATTACGGGCCCGGTGCAAGCGCGACCGTACCGTACCTATCGGAATATCAAGCACTTTGGCCATCTCCTCGTAGGTAAAACCCTCAAGGTCACAGAGGATGATGACGGTGCGAAAATCGACCGGCAAAGAATTTAGTGCACTGGCTACTTCATCGCCAATAAGGTCGCGGGCCGACTGCTGGCGCATGTCGGACGACGAGGCCCCGATTTCGCCCTCGGCCTCTACATCATCAGGGTTATAATAGCCCTCAATCTCGCTGTAGTCAACTTTTGCGGGCTGCTTACTCTTCTTGCGGAAGTCGTTGATGAACGAATTCTTGAGAATGCGGAAAAGCCACGCCTTGGCGTTGGTGCCGGGCTCGAAATACTCAAAAAAGCGGTACGCCTTGAGGTATGTTTCCTGCACCAAGTCGTTGGCGTCGTCCTCGTCGAGGGTGAGGCGATAGGCAAAATTGTAGAGCGGGTCGAGCACCGGCATCAGCTCGGCTTGAAAGCGCCGGTCTTTTTCCTCTTTGCTCAGTTTTACCCGTTCGGGGGAATCGCTCATACAGGTGGGCGGGGGAAATTGCAGGTCGAAACCTACGAAATATTAGGAAATTAGAAGACGTCTGGCTGATTCAGCTACTCGGAATTTGGTGGTGGCCGGGTTGCCTCACTGCGCTGCTACGTGCCCGGCAGCACCCGGTGGCGAAGCGTCAAAAGTAGCTGTGTGGCACGCTTTGTATTGCCCGATGTACGGATTGCAATGCGGAGTAGGTTGCGCGACCAAGCTACCGCGACTACCTAACCGGGCCAATTCCTGCTTGTTCGCTAGCAAAGGGCATATATTCTTTGCCGGGCAGAGGTTCCCAGGCCAGCACCCGCGCCGCGACGGCTAGGGGCTCGATAGCGCGAATACAGGTGCATGCAGCCGGCTGGGCGCGGCAATCCGCACAATCGGGCTTATTGAACACCAGGTAATCGGCGTGCAGACCCAACGGGCCCCAGCGCCCGGGGTGCATGGGCCGAATGGGCGGGTACAGGCCCAGCGCGTGCCGCCCGAGGGCAGCGGCCAAGTGCAGCGGGCCGGTGCTGCCGGCCACGAGGCCATCGGCGGCGGCAATGAAGGCGATGAACTGCGGCAGGCTAAGCTGGCCGGTGAGGTCGGCGGCCAGGAAGGCGGCGTGCTGCTGCCGCCAGTCGGCCAGCTCCTCCCCTTCGGCGGCAGTACCGGTTACGAATACGCGGTGGCCGACTTGGTGTAAAAGACGGGCCAGCTGGCCAAAGTGCGCCAGGCCCCATTCGCGGGCACTGCCCCGGCTGCGCGGGTGCAGGATGACGTTGAGCTGGCCGGGCTGGCGCTTCTGGAGCAGCAGTTGGAACTGCGCGGGCAGCGGCTGGGCTGGCTGCAGGCGCACCAGGGCGGCAGCTTCGGAAAGCGGCGTTTCCGGTGCGCCCCCTAGCGGCTGGAGCAGCTTCAGGTTCAGCTGGGCTTCGTGCAGGAGTGAGTGGCGGCGGCTCAGGGCCACCAGCCGGTTGCAGCTGAGCCAGTGCTGCCAACGGTTGCGGGTAGCGATGCGAACGGGAATTCGGGCCTTGTGGGCGAGGCGGGCGAGGGGTTTGTTGGGGAAAACGTGGATGATGGCCGCGGCTTCGTAGGCCCGCAAGGCAACTACCTGGTCAGCTTCGGGCAGCAGGAGCAGCTCGTCGAGGTTCAGAAAGTCATCGACCCAGGGGCAGGCGGCGGCTACGGGCGCGGTGTAGGTGCGCCCAATGAGCACGACCCGGCAGCCAGGCCGCAGCTGCTTGAGCCGGCCCGCTACGGGCAAAGTCAGCACCACGTCACCAATGGCATCGGTGCGGGACACGAGGAAGGTCGGACGGATTTCCGGGCTCATGCTTCGGCGCGTTCGGTGCGGGTCTTCAGCTTCGCGAATTTCAGGAACACGCCCCAGGCCGAAATGCCGGCGATGCATAAGCCCGCGAAGCCATCGAGCATGCCCAGACGAAACACGTAGCCGTGCACGAATTTCCAGAGCGGCTTGAGCAGCAGGTGGAATAAGTTGACATTGATGCGGCCGCGCAGGGCCAGCTCCTGAGCCGTGATGCTGGTGAACTTGTTGAGCTGGCTGACGTGCTGCGCGATGGAGTGGTAGCTATAGTGCAGGGCGTGGCCGGCGAGCTGGCCGGTGGTTTGACCGGGGTCTACCTGAAATTTCTCGTGCAGCAGCAGGCCGGTCCAGCGGCCCAGGCGGCGGTCGTAGAGGCGCAGCTTGCGGTCGGGGTACCAGCCGCCGTGACGCACCCAGTGCCCGCAGTAGTTGGTGAGGCGGGCCAGCGCGTAGGCCGCGTGCTGCCAGTCGGCCCGGGCGGCGCGGATGGCCCGGCGCAACTCATCGGTCAGCACCTCGTCGGCATCAAGCTGCAGGATGTGGTCGAATTTTGCCTGCGCGGTGGCGTAGTTTTTCTGCTCCACATAGCCGGCGAAGGCGTGCTGAATGACGCGCACGCCGTGCTGCTGGCAGATGGCTACGGTGGCATCGGTGGAGAAGGAATCGACCACTACCACGTCATCGGCCACGTCGCCCAGCGCCTGAAGGCAGCGGGCGATGTTGGCGGCTTCGTTGAAGGTGATGATGACGACGGAAAGGGGAACCACGCAGAAAAAAGCCGGCTTAAAGGCCAGCGCCGGGCAAAGGTAAGCCGGCAGTCGGACCAGCCCTTCGAGCCGGCATCCCAACAGTGCCGCGAGGTTTGTCGTAGCAGATGCACCGTTTACCCGTATGGCAAGCCGTACTCCGTGCGTAACTTGCGGCCGAATTCGTTTATCTATACATGAAAAAAACGCTCCTCCCCGGCCTGTTGGCCGCTGCCCTGCTTTCGCTCACGCTGCCCTCATGCGGCCCCTCGGTAACCGAGGGTGACGACGAAGACGTGGCTACTACTGCCCTGCCGCCCCTGCCCGCCGCCCCCGATACCACTAAAGGTGCCAAGCAGCCCGAGCAATTCCGCGAGCTGAACTCGGTGAACGCCATCGAAGACATCAAAAAAATGCAGCCCCAGATGTAATTCGGGCTCTTTGCACACTACTCCAGGTTTACCAGTTGGGCCGTTGCTGCTGAGGCGGTG
>JAYSZD010000728.1:0-8560 GCA_043738185.1 Hymenobacter sp.
GCCGCCGCGCCGTAGCTCAAACGTGCCCAGCGGCTCGCACACCAGGTAGCTAAACGCATTTTGCTGACCGTGGTAGTCGGCACTTTCCAGCAGCAGACAGTTCGGATAATGGTCGCGCAGGCGCAGGTACAGGCCCACCGGCGTCACGGTATCGGCAAGCAGGCGGCGGTGAGAAGTGGTGAGTTGGTACGACACGGAAGGGTTGGTTGGCAAGCGAGGCAGGTAATAGGCCCGCGTTGGAACAAAATGCAAAAAGCCCGGCTGGCGGCCGGGCTTTTGTGGTCAAAAGCAAAATCAAAGGTGACTTCGCTAGGCGCACAGGCAGGCCGGTCCGATGTTTCGGAACTGCCACCACCAAGCCTGGGAAGTACGATGTGTCATGTTTGGGTAAGCGCTTTTTTGAAACGCGACGCAAAGATATAGCGCCTTTTTTGAAAAACCAGCAACTTCAGCTAAAAAACTCTGCCAGACTGGCAACGAAATTTCAACTTGCTCAGCATTATTGCAAACTGCTGCTGAATCGAAAACAATAGTTGATTCCGTCCTGCGGTAGCGCGGACTTTGTAGTCCGCCTCTCGGTGCCGCTGCAATTGTTTGGGTTTCCGCTGGGGACACGGACTACAAAGTCCGCGCTACATTCTCCGAGGAGACGCACCGCGCCGACAACTATTTGACTAGCTTCCCCTTGCTTGGCGCTGCCGGGCGAAACAAAAACTGATACGCCGCCTGAAACTCCCGCTGCCAGAACCACTCCCGGTGCTGGCCATCGGCGGGGGCGTGAAACGCCAAGTTGGGCGCGGGAACGCCCTGAGCACGCAGTTGGTCGCGCCAGGCCGTCATCAGCGGCAGCATGGTTTCCGATTCCAGAGGGCCGCACACGAAGTAAAATCGCGTGCGGCGGGCAGCGGGATGAGTTTTGGCATAAGCCAGCAGGGAATCGTTGCATACCCAAAAAGCCGGCGAAAAAGCGCCTACCCGGCCAAAAACCCGCGGATACTTCAGCGCGGCGTATACCGAAATGAGCCCGCCCAGACTGGAACCGGCAATGCCGGTGTGCGCGGCATCGGGGCGGGTGCGGTAGCGTGCGTCGACGTAGGGCTTTAGGGTACGGGCCAAAAAATCGACGTAGGCCCCGCCCTGGCCGCCGGCCTTGATTTCGGCATTGCGCCAGGGAATGTACTCATCGGACCGATGCTGGCTGTCGTTGTTCACGGCCACCACGATGCAGCCGGTGGGGTCTTGCCCCAAGGCCCGCAGACGGTTCAGGGTTTCGTCCACGCCCCACTCGCCGCTGTAGCTGTTGGCTTCATCGAACACGTTCTGGCCATCATGCATGTAAAGCACGGGGTAGCGCTGCCGGGGCTGTTGGGCGTAATCGGCGGGCAGGTACACAAGTATGCGGCGGGTGCGGCCCAGCTCCGGAATCTGAAACTGCTCGCTGAGCACCTGCACTTGGGGCGAGGCCGTGGACTTTTTAGCCGCTGCCGGGCCGGGCTGGCTCCAGGCCAGAATCTCGTGGGTGACGACGGCCGTCTGGCGCAGGTCGGCCTGGCGGTTTGCAATGGACGCGTTGGCAGGGCCGGCCTCCGCAGTTTCCCAGCTGCCGCGGGTGAACTTGTAGTCCACTGCCCCCAGGCTGGCGGGCAGTGTAATCTGATAGGTTCCGTCAGGGCCTTTGGCGAGGCGATATGCAGGATTGCGCGGGTTCCAGACGTTAAAAGAGCCCGCCACGAAGAGCGTGTCAGTCGCGGCAGTACTGGCTGGCACGCGAGTAACTTTCAGCACCGTCTGGGCGGCAGATGGGGCCGCAAGCACGACAAACCCCAGCAAACCCAAAATCAACAGTACGCGCATCACACTATCAATCAAATCAGTAACCGACCTTATTCAATTATACAGCAGTACCCACTTATCAAAAAAAGCTTGTGGCTTGTAGCTTGTATCCCGAGGCCTTCGTCCCCTACCGAATGGTTTCGCCGCTGCCCGCGCCGAGCTCGGCCGAATCCATTTTGCGCAGCGTGTACACGGCGCGCACCGAATCGAGGCCCGGCAGGCCGTTGGCCTGGAAGTCGAGCAGCGCCCCGTTTTTCTGCGGACCTTTCACGAAATGGCGGTACTCCTCGGCCGACTCGCGCACCACGTAGAGGATGCCCGAGGACGGCACCCGTAGTCGGGAGTAGAAGCTGCGGCCATCGCCGGCGGGGCGACGGGTGTCCTCTGCCACGGCGCTGGTGCCCAGCAAGCGGTACTTGGGGTCGTCGCTGCCCGGCAGCGGGCGGTTGCCGAGCCCGTCCACAAACACCTCGCGCCGGTTCATGAGCTGCTCCAGGTCCAGGGTTTTGAGCAAGCCCAGATTTTCCTCGGCCATGATGAGCTGCTGCACTGACTTACCGGGCGCCGCCTGTTCGTAGTACACCAGCACGGGCTTCTTCAGCTTAATCTTGCCCACAAATACTTCCGGGGCCGCATCGTCCTCGGCCGGGAGGCGGCCAGCAGAATAGGCCGATGGCGGCCGTTTGACCTTGGCTTCCGCCGCTTTGCTGCCTTTGGCCGGCGAAGGCTTGCGCGAACCCGGCCGCGACTGGGCCACCGCGCTGGTTAGCGGGGCGACAAGCAGCCACATTATGAGCAGAACGTACGTTTTCATTATCTTAGGGAAAGCCAAATGTAAAAAGGACTACGTGGCCTTACAAGGCCATCCCCTAACCAACCGGGCGCCACCAATACCAGCCGCAATCAGGGCGAATGGCGATGCTCAAGAGGCAAGCTACCGCCAAAAACCAGTAAAGTCACTCGCCCAAAGCCTGCGGTTGGCCAGAAATACACCGGGTTAAGTGCATTTTGGCGACTTTAATTACAATGATTTAGAGCGAGAATACGCATCAACTAGCCTCACCTTTTAGCAAGCTCCGAGACATGTTGCAAACGTTTGCAGGTCAGTTTATTACAAAGCCGCAAGCAACGTTTGCAGCTCTCCCAATCGATTGAAGTGAAATAGCAGCCGGATATATTCGTGTCATCATCTTTTAACTCATTAATTAACATGCATTTAATCGTCATAATCCTGATTAAAACAAACTTCTTGCAAAGGCCTATGCCCTGTTGATAATTGCTAACAATCGGGTCGGGAACAGCAGCTCTTTCGACCACAAAAACCCGCCTAGCAGGCTCTTACATGCTATTTGTTAGATAACTTGCACTCTGTTTCCCAAACGATTTTTTCTTTTCCCACCATTCCCAATTTTCCCACCAAATTCTTGTTTCCCATGAAGCACCCCTATCTAGCGAAACTGCTGTTTCTGCTATTGTTCGCGGCGTTCGGTTTTCCTTCAGGCGCTCATGCGCAGACTGGCTCCGTGAGCGGCCGGGTTACCGATGGTAAGAACGAAGGCATCCCTGGGGCTACGGTCCTGATTGAAGGCACCACGTTGGGCAGCTCGTCCAACGTAGACGGCACCTTTAGCATTCAGAACGTGCCGTCCGGGGCGAAAACCCTGGTTATCTCGTTCGTGGGCTACAACACCGTGCGCCGCCCCGTGACGGTAGTGGCCGGCCAGAACGCTGAGGTTGCAGCCAGCCTGACGGAGAACGCCACCGCGCTTTCCGAAGCCGTGGTAGTAGGCTACGGCACCCAGCGCCGCCAGGACATTACCGGGGCCGTAGCTACGGTGGATGCCAAGCAGTTTGTGCCCGGCCAGATTACCAACCCCGAGCAGCTCATTCAGGGCAAAGTGGCCGGCGTAAGCATCACCACCGGTGGCGGCGCCCCCGGGGCCGCTGCCACAGTTCGCATCCGCGGCAACTCCTCGCTTAACGCTAACAACGACCCGCTTTACGTTATCGACGGGGTGCCCGTGGACAAAGGCGGCATCAATGGAGCGTCCAACCCGCTCTCGCTCATCAACCCCAACGACATTGAAACCTTCACGGTGCTGAAGGATGCTTCGGCTACGGCTATTTATGGCAACCGCGCCTCAAATGGCGTCATTCTCATAACCACGAAGCGCGGATTGCAGGGCGAGAAAATGCGCGTGGAGTTGAACTCCCAGGTTTCCGTAGCCCGGGCCGCGCGCCGCTACGATGTGCTGTCGGCCGGTGAATTCGACGCCTTGATTCGGGCCAATGGCGCGCCAGGCCAAATAAAAACGCTGGACACGCTGGACACGACCCCCAGCACCAACTGGCAGGACCAGATTTTCCGCAATGCTGTTACTTTCGACAACAACGTTAGCCTGCTGGGCAGCGTGGGCAAGGTTCCCTTTCGCGTGTCGTACGGCAACCTGAACCAGCAAGGCATCGTCATCACCAATAAGCTGGTACGCAACACAGGCTCGGTGAGCCTGACGCCGCTGCTTTTCGACGACCGGCTCAGCATCAACGTGAACGCCAAAGGCAGCGTGGTCGACAACCGCTTTGTGGACAACGACGTGATTCGCGGAGCCGCGTTTTTCGACCCCACGCAACCGGTGCGGGCCTCCGAGTCGCGCTTCGCGCCGTTTGGCAGCTATTTTCAGTACCTGCAGCCCGACGGCAAACCCCTGAGCTTGGCCCCGAGAAACCCGGTGGCCGCGCTCAACAACACCAACAACGTGAGCACCGTGAAGCGCTTCATCGGCAACGTGCAGCTCGACTACAAGATTCACGGCATTGAAGGGCTGCGGGCCAACCTGAACCTGGGCCTCGACGTGGCCCGTGGCCGCGGCGACACCGACACGAGCCCCACCGACGCAGGCAACTTCAATCCCAACTTCCGCGAGCCCGGCCTCAACGGCCGCTATGTCCAGTACGCGCAGGACAAGGACATGCAGCTGCTGGAATCCTACCTAGCCTACACCAAGCAGTTCGGCGGCGACATCAAGTTTGACGTGCAGGGCGGCTACTCGTACCAGACTTTTGTGGACCAGGGCCCCAACTTCCTGGCGTACCGCTCCAACCGCACTACCCTATTCAACCCCACTGATACACTGACCGTAGCGGGCTTTTACAGCAAGTACGTGTACGTATCGTTTTTCGGCCGCAGCACCCTGAACATCAAAGACCGTTATTTGGTAACGGCCACGGTGCGAAACGACCGGTCTTCGCGCTTTGCCTCCGACCGCAACAGCGGCGTCTTCCCGGCCTTGGGCCTGGCCTGGCGCGTGAAGGGCGAAGACTTCCTGAAAGACAACACCACCATCTCGGAGCTGAAAATCCGAGCGGGCTACGGCATCACGGGCCAGCAGGAAATTGGCGGTGCCTACGATACGCAGCCGCGCTACATTACCGGCAACAGCGCAGCGCAGTACCTGTTCGGCACTGATACTTTGGGGGTTACATCCCGGCCTTCGGGCTACAACGCAAGCCTGACTTGGGAGAAAACGGCCACGCTCAACGTGGGCCTCGACCTGGGCTTTTTCGACAACCGGCTGACCGCGACGTTCGATGCGTACCAGCGCGAGTCCACGGACCTGCTGGCCGTGGTCAACGTGGCCGCCGGGGCCAACCTGACCAACCAGCTGCCCGCCAACATCGGCTCGCTGCGCAACCGTGGCGTTGAAGCCGGCCTGAACTACGGGCTGATTCGGCAGGCAGACCTGACCTGGGACGTGAATCTGAACGGCGCCTACAACGTGAACGAAATCACGGACCTCGGCCCGCAGCTGCCCAGTTTCGAAGGCTACTTAGTGGGCGGCATCCCAGGCGGCACGGGCGGCACCATTCAGGTGCAGCGCGTGGGCTCGCCTTCCAATGCTTTCCTCGTACGACAGCAAGTGTACGGCCCCGACGGCCGGCCGGTGCAAGGCCTGTACGTGAACCGCGAAGGCGGCAACTACGTGTATAAGCAGCCCGCTCCTTTGGTCACGCTGGGCTTCAGCTCCAACGTGGTGTACAAAAACTTGAACCTGGCCTTCGTGCTGCGCGGCAACATTGGCAACTACATCTACAACGCCAACGATTCCAACAACGCCAACTTCCTCAACGCCCAGGGCTCAACGGGCTACGTCACCAACCTACCCAGCAGCATCAGCAACTCGAACTTCACAGGTCAGCAGTTGCTTTCGGATTTCTACGTGCAGAACGGTTCGTTCCTGCGGGCCGAAAACATCACCCTCGGCTACAATGTTGGTAAACTATTTAACGACAAGGCAACGTTGCGTATTACCGGCAACGTCCAGAACGCCTTTCTCATCACCAAGTACGATGGCGTTGACCCTGAGATTTTTGGTGGTATCGACAGCAACTTTTACCCCCGCGCCCGCACCTTCACGTTGGGCGTGAATATCGGCATCTAATCTAATTCCCACTCATGAAAAATAACCTATCTCGGGGCCTGATGGCCCTTACCTTGAGTGCGGCATTGGCTGGGCTCAGCACCTCGTGCACCAAGGACCTCGAACAAGCGCCTCGCTTCGAGACGACTCCTGACAAAGTTTACGTCAACCTAGCGGGCTACAAGTCCGTGCTCGGTAAACTGTACGGCGGGTTTGCGCTTACCGGCCAGACCGGTCCGGCAGGTGACGACAGAAGCAAAGACATTGGTGGCATCGACGAAGGAACCTCCGACTACCTACGGCAACTGTGGAGCGCACAGGAATTGACCACGGATGAAGCCGTCGTTGCTTGGACCGCCGACGCGGGCATTCAGGACTGGCACAATATGAACTGGGATGCCAACAACCCGCTCATTCGCGGCCTTTACAACCGGTTCTACTTTGAAATTGCCATTTGCAACGAATTTATCCGTGAAGCTGCCGACGACAAGCTATCCGCCCGCTTGACTGGTGCCGACGTGGAGCAAGCCAAATTGTTCAGGGCCGAAGCCCGCTTCCTGCGGGCCGTGGCATACTACCACGTGCTGGATACATTTGGCAATGGCCCATTTGTAACGGAAACCAGCACCGTGGGCTTCACCGCCCCGCCCTACGCCACCCGTCAGGAGCTTTTCAATTTCGTGGAGCAGGAACTGTTGGCTCTCGACGCACTACTCCCCGCGCCTCGTGCCAATGAATACGGCCGCGTGGACAAAGCGGCGACCTGGGGCATGCTGGCCCGCCTGTACCTGAACGCCGAGAAAGTGTATAATGTACCAGCCCGCTACACCGACGCCGCGGCGCAAGCCAAGAAGGTGATTGACGCCGGCTTCTCGCTCGTCACTACTGCCCCTGCTGGTTCGGTGGCTTCGCCCTACGGCCTCAACTTTCTGGCTGACAACCATACCAACGGCGCCCGGAACGAAATCATCTGGCCCATCGTGTTTGATGCAACACGTACCCAGAGCTTTGGCGGCACCACCTTTCTCATCAACGGCGCAACCGGCGTCGCTCCCGGCTGGCAGCGCCGCGTGGGCCAAACGGCGGGTTGGCAGGGCCTGCGTACCACGCGCAATTTGTTCAATTTATTCCAGACCAACGGCGACACCGCCAGCGACACCCGCAGCCGTTTTTGGACCGCTGGCCAGACCTTGGAAATCAACGATGTCACCCAGTTCTCACAGGGTCTGGGGGTGATTAAGTACCGCAACGTGACCACCAATGGCACTGCCCGGGGCGGCGCGCAAAACCATTCGGGCGTTGACTTTCCGATGATACGCTTGTCCGAGCTCATGCTCACTTACGCCGAAGCGGTATTGCGCGGCGGCACCGGCGACCGCAACTTGGCCCTCACCTATGTGAACCAGATTCGGACCCGGGCCTTTCAGAATGCTACGGGAAGCGCCATCACCAGCCCACAGCTCACCCTTGACTTTATTCTCGATGAGCGGGCCCGCGAATTGTTCTGGGAAGGCTACCGCCGCACCGACCTCATTCGATACGACCGTTTCGTGGAGGGCACTTACGTATGGCCGTGGAAGGGCGGAACGGCAAATGGCCGCGGTGTTGAGGCGTTTCGGGAGCTGTTCCCCATTCCGAACTCGGACCTATCAGCTAACCCCAACCTGAAGCAGAACCCCGGCTATAACTAATTTGTCAGCGCGGTGCCTCATCACTTGGCACCGTGCTGCCTTTGCCTTCTGTTTCAGTCCCCGGTTTTGCACTAGTTCTTTTGGGCGAATGTTGGCAGCACACATCAGTTATACTGTGGCTGTTGTTGGCATCACTACCAATTGAACTATTGAGCAGTAAGGCACCTTTTCACATTTTAATTTAATTATTTCCCATGAAAAATTTGCTTACCCGAGTCTTAGCCTTAACGTTTGCCCTGACGGCGCTGGCTTCGTGCAATAAAGACGAGGACAAGGTAACCGTGAAGCCTGATGCGGCCATCACGCTCAACGGCTCGTCTTCCTCAGTGGTGTTGAGCCAGCTCAACGACGCGCAAACCGCCGTCACCTACTCCTGGAATCCCGTGCAGTTCTCGCTAAGCGGTACCGAGTCCACCACCAACGCGCCTGAGGTTAGTTACCAGTTGCAGGTAGCCACATCAGCTGACGGCTTCGGCTATCTGGGCCCGAACATTTTTGATGCGGGCACCACCACCACCCGCACTATAACGGTGAAAGATTTGAATGATGCGTTGAATGCGATTGGCATAACTACCGGCAAGCCCGTACAGGCGTTCATGCGGGTAGCGGCTGTAGTCG
>JAYSZD010000729.1:0-8551 GCA_043738185.1 Hymenobacter sp.
ACCCTCCCGATGTCGCAGAGCGACCTGGCGCTGCTATTGCCCCTGGCCTGGCAGAACTATCTCGACAACCAACCCAAGTTTGGGGAATACAAGGCGAGCTACACGGCGGCGCTGGCGGCGGCGGCCCTGGCGCGGCTGCGGGCGGCGGAGGCGCTGCCCGATGAGGCGGCGCGCGACGCGGCGGCGGAAATGACGCGGGGCGAGCTGGTGGAGCAGGGGCGCGAGTTTCTGGAGGTGTGGCAGCAGCTGGAGGGCTACATCGAGGGGGCGTTTGCGGCGCCGGTGGCGTACAAGGCCATGCGCGAGGCGGCGGGCTACGGCAGCTACGAGCGGGCATCGAACCGCGACTGGCCGGCCATGACGGCGCTGGTGAACTCGGCGGTGGGCTTTGTGGCGGCGCAGCGGGAGGCGCTGGAAGGGGCGGGCGAGATGCCCCCGGCGTTTGCGGCGCGGCTGGCGGCCGAAGGGGCCGACGTGCAGCTGCTGACGGAGCGGTTTAACCGGGAAACGGCGGCGGCCCGGCAGGGCACGGGCGCGCGGACCGCGGCGCTGCTGGCGTGCTTCGAGGAGTTTGTGAAGATGGGGCGCGACGGGCAGCGCATCTTTCTGCGGCAGCCGGAGGTAGCGCGGCTGTTTCAGACGGAGTACTTGCTGGGCATTGTGCGGGGCGCGGGCCAGGCGGGCCTGCGCGGCACGCTGACACTGGCCGATGGGGCGCCGGCGGCGGGCGTGACGGTAGAAATATCGGGACCGAAACCAGGGGCAACGGTGAGCGACGCGGACGGGCGGTTTGCGCTGGCGGCGGCGGCGGGGGACTACACGGTGGCGTTCAGCGGGGCCGGGTACGTGCGGCAGGAGCTAGCCGTGACGGTGGAAGCCGGGGTGAAGAAGCGGGTGGATGGGGTGATGGGGAAAACGGTGTAGAATCAGATGACAAACCGAGATGATTTTCCTATTGCTACAACAAGAATATTGGCACAACGGGCCGGCTATAAATGCTCATTTCCAGGTTGTGAAGCTTCTACAATAGGGCCAAGCGATGAAGGAGATGATAGAACAAGCAGTACAGGTACAGCTTGCCATATTTCTGCTGCTGCGGCAGGTAGTGGTTCACGGCGTTACTTGCCTTCAATGTCTAATGAAGACAGAAGAGCAATCAGCAATGGCATATGGATGTGTCAAACACATGGAAAATTAATCGACACAGATGAAGTAAGATTTAGCAGTGAAATTTTACATTTGTGGAGAAATATTGCTGAAGCTAAAGCTCGTTTTTTACAGCAAACCGGTAAAGCTATCAAAGCAGAATACCTAAAATTGGAGGGCATGTTATTGCCTGAAAACACCCTTTTTCTTGATAAAATAGGAAGGGAAAATGAACTAATAGGAGATACACTTAATGATTCCTGCGTACCACTTTTGTGGGGTGACGAAGTGACTCACGCAATACGGGATTTAGCAATTGAAATGGCCCGTAATTCGCTCACACACGGAAATGCCACTGATTTCTCAATTAAAATAGAATCTCACAGAATAATATTTACAGATAACGGAGAAGAGTTTAGTCCTCTTGATTTAAAAAATCAAGAAAGTACGGGAGGTGGTACTATGGCTATGAAAAGCATTATTAATAATTTCGGTGCAAAACTTATTGTCGCATCACGTCGAGTCGCAGATATCAACGAAACTGTTATAGCCTTCATCACCGCAGAACTAGATATTCTGACTGTTACTCCTTGCTACCTAAAGATTAGTAGAAACGATTTATATGACAGACAATTAGTGTTCAATGGTTTCGATGATTGTAAAAGCGTTTATTTTTCATTGCCTAAGTACATGTGCATAAGTGACGTGTACATGCTGAGAGATGCTATCAGTAGGGACCACGAAAAGTTTGGCGATAAAGAGATAGTGCTGCTTTTATCTATAATATCAGGTAGTGTGGCGGATACATTAAAAGCGATATTGCCGATGTGCCGTTTAATTAATGTATAGCTTACCGCTTTACGCTCAGACTGGAAGCATTAATCAATATCCATAACAAAAGCCCCATCTAGAGCCTGTTATGCACTTGCCGCGTGTCGGGCAAGCATAATGCAAGCAAAGGCTACGAAATGCAACTGTTGCAAGGTGAGACTGAGGCGTTCATAGTCGCGGCCCAATCGGCGGAAACGGCTGAGCCAGGCAAAACTGCGCTCGACCACCCAGCGGCGGGGCAGCAACACGAAGCCGGTTTGGCCCGCCGGCTTTTTAACCACCTGCAAATCAATGTCGTGCACCGCCGCAGCATATTCGGTTTCCTCGCCCGTATAGCCTTGGTTGACAAAGCACACCGTCACGGTCTGGCCGGTGATTTCCTGCACCTGGCGGCACAAGTCGCCCACCTGCGCCCGCTCCTGCTCGTTGGCCGGCGTGATGACCACGCTCAGCAACTGGCCCAGCGTATCGACGGCGATGTGGGCCTTGCTGCCCTTGCGCCGCTTGGCCCCGTCCCAGCCGGCGCGGTGCCCGCTCTCGGGCGTGCTTTGCAGCGTGCGCCCGTCGAGCACGATGGCCGACGGGGTGGCCGGGCGCTCCAGCAGCAGGCGTTGCAACCCGTTCAAATCGTGCACGATGGCCTCAAATACGCGTGCGTCCCGCCAACGGGTCCACTGCTGGTAGACCGCGGCCCAGGGCGGCAAGTCGTGCGGCAGGTAGCGCCAGGGGCAGCCCGTGTGGGCTAGGTAACGTAACGCATTGAACACGTCGCGCAACGCGTATTCCCGCTGGGGAGCGTCCTGGCTCATCAAGCACAGATACGGGGCCACAAAGGTCCATTTTTCGTCTTTCACATCGCTGGGGTAGGTACGTACGGCGGCCATACCCCAAATTTCGCCACATTCGCCACAAGTGCATAACAGCCTCTAGTCACCTAAGCGGGGCTTTTGTGTCTCTGGTTGCTTGGGTTACGGTAGGGCGGGGCGGCCGGGGATGGGGTGGGCTACGGAATTACCTCCACCCAGCCCTTGAACTTGCGGCCGTCGGTGTAGGTGACGAGGTAGTAGTAGACGCCGCCCGTGCCGGCGCCGGCCCAGCGGAAGGTGCGGTCGGGCGACTGGTACACGCGCTGACCCCAGCGGGTGAAGATTTGAATGCCGGCAAACCGCTGGTCGCAGAAGTCCACCGGCAGGTCGGGCATGGTGAGGACGTCGTTTTTGGTGTCGCCGTTGGGCGTGATGATGTTGGGCGGGCGAAAGGCGACGGAATCTTCGGGGGGCTGCACTTCGAAGCGGACGAGGCGTTCCTGGTTGCGGGGCGTGCAGGGGCCGGCTTCGGTGAGGCGGAAGCGGACGAGGAGGCCGTCGGGCGTGACGTTGGCGCAGGTGGCGTCCCAGACGAAGCTGGCATCGGCCCGCCCGGCCCCGTTTTGGGCCGTGAACGTCATGCCCTGGGCCGCGAGGCCGAAGCCCTGGGCGTCGGCAGTCAGCGCCAGCGGGTTCCCGTCGGCATCGGTGCCGGCCAGGGTAGCCGTGTAGCGGGTGCCCACGGGCACGCGAATAACCACGGGCACGGGTGGGGCGGGCGGTACGGGCGCCGCCGGAAAGCTGCTGGTGAGTACGGGCGGGGTATTGGGCGGCTGCGTGGCAATGAAGGCCACCCGCACGGTGTCGCGCCGGGGCAGGCTGCAGCCGTTATCGGCCACGATGACATCGACCAGAAAAACCCGGCCCTCCGAATCGGCGCATTCGGGAAAACACAGCGTGGCGCTGAGGGTGTCGGGGGCATTGGCCGCGCGCACTGTGCCGGTGCGGCTGGTAGTGAAGGTGGGGCCGTTGGCGCTGAAGTTGACCGGGCGGGTACTCAGCGTGAGGCGGGAGTTGGGGTCGGGGTCGGTGAAGCGGATGTTGAAGCAGCGGTTGCCGCCGGGCACCAGGCGCAGGGTGTCGCGGCCGGGCAGGTAGGCCGTGGGGCTGCCGGGGTTATTCACCAGCAGCTGGGGCGTGGAATTGGTGGGACAGAGGATGACCTTGAGCTGGAAGTCGCGGCGGGTTTCGCCGATTTTCCGGCCGGCGCGGTACTCCGAGCAGCGTACCCCAAAAACGAACAGGCCCTGCTCGGCGGGCTGCACCGTGAGGCGGCCGGTGCGGGCGTTGATGCGCAGGGACTGCGCACCCGGAATCTGATTGTCGGTGCCGAGCCCGGGCATCCAGGTAATGAGCGAATAGGGGGCCGGGCTACCCAGTGGGAGTGAGGGAAACAGCGAGGAGGTGTTGCCATTGAGGGGCGTCACCATGTCGTAGACCAGGGAGTCCCCATCGGAATCATCACCGCCAAAGTCGTAGTAAAAAACCTCGTTGCGGCAGGCGTAGTCGCTGAGTGGCGGAAAAATTCGGGGCGTGGAATCGATGAAAGCCACGCCGTTGCGGACCACGGCCGGAAATTCGAGGTAGAAGGTTTGGGCGGCAGCTTCGGGGGCCACGATGTTGCTGATGTCACTGTTGCGGCAGCAGCGCTCTACGGCCACGTAGTAGCCGTCGGGGCTGTTGTAGGTGCCGGGGGTTAGCACCAGGTCGCGGGTGTACACCAGCTTGCGCGTGCGCAGCGAGCCCACGGCGCAGGCCGGGTCGGTGTAATTCACAAACGTGTTGGACACGAGCGGCATCAGGACGTTGCCGAGGCGCTGGTTGTTGTTTTTTGCAAAAATGCCGGCCGTCATCTCCCGGTCGAGGGCGCCGGGGTCGCCGTTCACATCGTCGAAATACAGGTTGAGGCGGAGCGTGTAATTATTGCCGCTGCGGTGCTGCAAGTCCAGCTCGCCGCCCACCAGGTGCGTGGCCGAGGCCCTCAGCGGGGCCAGCCCGGCTAGCAGCAACAAAACCCACCCCGTAGAAAACAGCGCGTGTAAGAATCGATTCATAGTTTGGAAGATACTTGAAAATAACGTTTTGCCTGCTTGCCCGTCCGCCCCCAGCATCATCTTCCGCCGCCGCGCCACGCGCCGCTGCGGAACCAACGGCCGTTGCAAACGTAAAACAAGGAGGCCGGGCATATCCCCGACCTTTTCTTTCAATACCACTACCAATGAGCATTTTCAGCAGCGACAAACTCAAAGGCAAAAAAATTGCCATCATCGCCACCGATGGCTTCGAGCAATCGGAGCTTGAGGAACCCAAGAAGTACCTGGAGGGCGAAGGCGCCGAAACCCACGTCATTTCCCTCAAAAGC
The DNA here is from genome assembly GCA_043738185.1 of Hymenobacter sp. GTDB lineage: Bacteria > Bacteroidota > Bacteroidia > Cytophagales > Hymenobacteraceae > Hymenobacter. Next base: position 5,206 of record JAYSZD010000729.1, read on the forward strand.
GGGTCCATCAAAGGCTGGGACGGCCCGGCCAAAGACTGGGGCAATAAAGTGGACGTCGATAAAGTAATCGGCGACGCCAAACCTGCCGACTACGATGCGCTGGTGCTGCCCGGCGGCCAGATGAACCCCGACATCCTACGAATGGACAAGGACGTGGTGGCTTTTGTTCGGGAATTTGCCGGCCAGCGCAAAGTGCTCGCCGCCATCTGCCACGGTCCCTGGCTGCTGGTAGAAGCCGACGTGGCGCGCGGCAAGCGCATGACGAGCTGGCCCAGCCTGCAAACCGACCTGCGCAATGCCGGCGCCCACTGGGAAGACTCGGAAGTGGTGTGCGACCATGGCCTCATCACCAGCCGCAAGCCCGAAGATTTGCCCGCCTTCAACAAGAAAATTGTGGAAGAAATGCTGGAGCCCCAGCACGGCGGCAACGGCTAACGCCAGCTGCGTTCCGGACTACTTAAGGTTTAGCAAAAAGGCTCTTATCCGTGTGGATAAGAGCCTTTTTGTTGCCCGGTACTCATCATTCGGGGCTTGGCTGGCCGGCCCTCAGCTGGCCGCCAGCACCTGCGCGGCCGCCCATTGCCCCGACTCGATGGCGCCATCCAGCCGGCCCCATTCGCTGGTTGACGTTTCGGCCCCAGCCCAATGGAGCCGGCCATTCCACTGGGGCTGGCGCAGCTGGGCCGGACCTTGCAGGGGAATCTGGTCGGGGTGTTGTTCATCGCCGGGAATACTGGTTAGCGGCTCCCGGCTCCAGTCCAGCTCGTGGTAGGCCAGCGGCTGGAGGGCGGCCGGCCCGAACAAGCGGTCCAGCTGCTGCAACACGGCCGCTTGCCGTTCCGCTGGCGGCGCGTTCCGTAGCGGGTGCATGGGCGCGAGGAAGCCGAACAAAGCGCCCAGCGGCCCGGTAGCAGGAGAGGCATCGTGAATTTCTCCCAGCGGCCCCAACTGGCTGGCTCCATATCCGGACCAGCCGTCGGCCCGCCAGAAGGGCGTGGCATAAACCGCTACTGCCTTCATCGAATAGGCCATCCAGGTGGGTACATCCCCCATGACCTGCCGCAGCGCCGTCGGTAAATCCGGCGTGAAATGCAGGCTATGCGCTGCCAGGCGCGGGGGCAGGGCTACAACGACGGCCGATGCCCGGTAGGTGCGCGTCTCCCCCGCGTGCAGGACTTCGACCACGACGTCCGGCTGGCCAGCCGGGGCGTGCAGATGCGTTACCTGCGCATTGAGCCGGAGGCTGTTGGCGGGTAGTTGCCGGGCCAGCGTGCGGCAAAGCGCCGCCGCCCCACCCGGCAGGCGCAGGTAGCCCGTGGAGCCGGAAGGGTGCTGCGGCAGCCGGTGCGTTCCGGCGGCCGTTTCGTAAGCTGTGGCGCCGGTGCTGGGCTGCACGAAAGGTTGCAGGCCCAGCTCCCGGTACAAAGCCATCAGGTAGGGGTGATGCGACCATCCCCAGGTAGCACCCAGGTCCAGGCTTTCCAGTTCCGGCGAGCCGGGTAGCGCGGGAACGGCCAGCGTGCGCCCGCCCACGCGGTCGCGGGCTTCGAGGACCAGCGTTGGGCGGCCAGCCGCGTGCAGGGCCCGGGCCGCCGTGAGGCCCGCCAGGCCCGCACCAATGATAATGACCGGCAAAGCCGGCACCGAGGTAAGTTGAGCTTCTTCTTTCAAGGGGTGAATTATATTCGTAAATGCCTTGCCTGCTTAAGTTGTAACTGCCCTTACGCAGTTCAGGCGCCAACCTCACCCCCTAACCCCCTCTCCCATGGAGAGGGGGAACTAACTTTAGTTATAAAAGACTAGTTATTAGATTTTAAAGTTGAAAACTAGTCCCCCCTATCTTGGGGAGAGGGGGTAGGTTGGCCGCCTGGACTGCGTAACATTAGTCTGTAACAAGCATTAAATTCTGTTTTTTCCTTCAATTCAATAGCGAGAACAGCGCCTGACCTTGCCCGTGAACGAGGGCCCACATCACCGCGTCAAATACCAGCAGAAAACCGCCCTGCACCCACAGGGAGCGGCCAAAACCCGCCAGCCGCGCCGGCTGCGACCGGGCAGGCTGGCCGGCCAGGGCCCGCAGGTAGAAACCGGTCATGATATACGCCACATCCAGACCCGTATTGAACAAAAACAGGTTTTCATTCAGCAATTGCTCCCGGAACAGGTCGCCCAGGCGCAGGCCGGGGGATGGGCCGGTGTGCAGCTGCCACAGGCCCCAGCCCGCCAGCCCGGCATTCACCAGGCCCCAGCCCAGGTTCATGCCATGAAAATGAAAGGATTCGAGGTGGCGGGGCGCGCGCCAGGCGCAGTAGCCGCTCAGCACCACGTTGAGCACGGCCCAGGCGGCTAAAACCGATAGGCCACGGCTGAGAAGCAATTCGCGGGCTTCAAGGATTAAGTCAGGCTGTGGCATAGCAAAGGGCGGGCTTGGGATATGCGTACAACAAAAAAAGGAAGCCCATTGGGCTTCCTTTTTATTGGAAGTGGAAATATAGTGGAAAGGGAAGGTTATTGGGTAAAGCCGATGCCCAGGTAAATCTGGAACAGGTTGTTGTACATCTTGCTGTTGGAGAAGGCTGGTTTAATATCACTACTTGGTGCTGAGCCGTCTTCAAATAGCTTGCCCAGGCTCAGGTTGTAGCGCGCGCCAATGCGGGCCGGTCCCAGCCGGGCTTCTAGACCGCCCACGCCGCCAAAATCGAGAGAATTGAAGCCTTTATCGGCAGCGTCGAAGCTCTCCCCGCCCTGGCGGACGTTGGTGAGCAGCGATACCTGGGGCCCAACGTGAAAGCTGAGGGTTTCGGTGAAGTTGCCCACGAACATAACGGGCAACGAAATGTAGTCCATGCGGAATTTCTGCGTCGCGGTGGGGTTGGCCACACTGGTGTTGCCTTCAAAGCCTTGGCGCGAATACAACAGCTCGGCCTGCACCGAGGCAAACTCGTTGAAGCCAAACTGCCCGTAGACACCGGCGTGTGCATCGTTGCGGGAGTCGCGGTTGATGTCCTTGATGTCGTCGCCGCGCAAGCCGTTCAGGTTGTAGCCGCCCTTGATGCCGAAGCCGGTATTGCGCGAGTCGGTGGTGCCGCCGCCGGTGTAATCCTTAGAAGACATTTCGCCGCCCGCCCGGGCCTGCGCGAAAGCGGCCGTAGAAGTGGTAGCAGCGAATAACAGGAATAAAAGTGTCTTTTTCATGAGTAAAATAGAATGAGGAGGATGGGCCAGTGACCGGGGGAAGATTACTATTCCCGTTCGCACCTATACTTTACCGGGGCCAGAAAGTTGCCTGTCCGGTGAGCTAAGCTGAAAAAAGGGTTGCTTGCCTGTGCGCTCGTGCATTACCTTT
>JAYSZD010000730.1:0-1352 GCA_043738185.1 Hymenobacter sp.
CACAGGCCCCGCACGGCCAGCAGCACAAAGGCCGGGTAGATGAAGTAAACGTGCCGCCAACCGTCGTACACCACCGAGCGAATGACGACGATGAGCACCAGCGGCCCCACGCACCAGGCCCCAAACAGCAAGTCGCGCCGCAGGCCTACGTGGCGCAGGGCTTCGCGGGGCCCGCGGAAAAATGCCCGCAGCACACTGCCCGCGCCACCAAGAAACAGCACAGAATAAACCACCGGCGTCGTCACCAGCAGCCAACCCGACAGGTAATGCCAGGGCAGGCGCTGGCACGATTCCATGGTGCCCCAGTAGAACACCCGCAGCGTTTGGCGGTAGCGCCGGAAGCTGCCGAAGTTTTCCCACAGTCGTTGCACGGGCGCTTCCCACAGATAGGGCCAAAATAGGATGACCAGCGGCCCCACGGCGGCGGCATACAGCAAGAGCGTCCGTTTCAGCACCAGTCGCCGCACCGGGCGGGCCCACATTTCCAGGGCCCCAAAGGTGGCCGTGAGTACCGGCAGCAGCAGGCCCATGATGCGCACATCGGTGGCCAGGGCCGTAACCAGCGCGTGCACCAGCGCCCGTCCCGCCGTGGGCCGGCGCAGCAGCCGCGTGAGCGTGTAGCCGCCCAGCGCGAACAGATTCATGAACACCAGGTCCTTGTAATTGTAAAAGGCCTCGGCAAAAATACGGGGCGACAGCACCAGCACGGCAGCCCCCACCAGCCCCCAGCGCCAGCTGCCAAACCGGTCGCGGCCCAGCCGGTACACGGCCCAGGCCCCCAGCACAAACGTGGCGAAGCACAGGAAATGCCGCAGCCAGTAGGCCCCGCGCAGGTCGTGGCGGAAGAAGGTGGCTTCCAGCACGGCCATGGGCAGCTGGAAGGCCACGCCGTGGTCGGCATCGGAATAGGTAGCCAGTTCGGGCAGGTTGGCCAGGTGGCCGGCTGCCAGCACCGACGGGGCCAGGCGCTGGGCCACGTAGCGCAGGCTGATGTAGCCGGCGCGGCGCTCGGCCGGTTCGTCCCAGCCCATGCCGTAGTCGCCGGTGAGCAGCAGCCCCAGCAGCAGCAGGCCGCCAAAAAAGACGGCAGTGGTCAGTCGGCGGAGGGTTGTTTCGTTAAGCGTGCGTTGCATAGTGGCCCTGGGTCGGGGCCAAAGGTACCGCGTGGGCCGCCTGTTTTGCCTGCTTTTTCAGGCCCTGGGCCGTGAAATGCGCCAGCGCCATGATGGTGAGCATGGGGTTGACCCCGCTGCACGCCGGGAAGGCCGAGCCGTCGGCCACGAAGAGGTTTTGCACCTCCACGGTTTCGCCGTTGAGCTTGAGCGGGTGGGTGGCCGCGTTGCCGCCCATGC
>JAYSZD010000731.1:0-3300 GCA_043738185.1 Hymenobacter sp.
GCTACCAGCTGCGCCCGCGCCTGCTGCTGCTGGCCGACTACGTGCGCCGCGAAAACCGGGTGGGCCAGCTCAACTGGGCGCAGTTTCGGGAAAGTCCGCTCGATACTAGTGTTACCCACGACTTCACCCTGGGAGCACGGCAGAGCTGGGCCGGCCCGCAAGGCAGCACCAGCGTGCGGCTGGGCTACCGCCTGCTGGAGCAGCGCAACTACGGCCGGGCCGCTCTGTTGCTGGACGACCTTACGGGACCGGCCACCACGCTCATTTTCCTGCACAACATAACCCGCCAGCACGGCCCCGAAGTGGCAGTGGAGCGTCGGGCCACCGCCGGCTTCAACATTGCGGCCAGCGTGTGGCTGCAATGGCTGCGCACGTTCTCAACGTTCACGCCCGGTGCTGGCACCTTCAATGGCAGCAGCTATACGGCGCTGGATTTGGGCCGTCAAACCAGCCGCGTGCTGCCCTACTTTGAGCTGAATGCCGAATGGCGCGTAGGGAAATAGCGCAAACGGGCAACGTCATTTATTTTCACCGATACAAAAAATAAACAATCACGGCCGTCGCATAACTTATTTAAATGGTGGCCAAAATAAAGTTTAGTAGAGCGGTAGAGGCCATTCAGCAGGCAGATTACCCTGTGTAACTAATGTATGGCATTTGTTAGACAAATTGAAGGTAATATCGTAATGTCAAGCGGGCCAGTAGTGAGGTCGTACCGGCAGATTATTCTCTCCCATCATTTCATTTCTCATTCCTATGTCATTAACCGCTTCTCCCTTCAATCCCACCACCGGCGAATTGCTGCCGGTCTATCGCGACGCTTATCTGCGGGGCGACTTATCGAATGAGCACACACGGACCGTGGATGCTCACCTCAAACAGAATGCCGCGCTGGGCACTCAAACGTGGCAGCGCTACCACGAGATGGCCCAAACTGGCGAGCAGGTGCAGGCCGTGGGCTGGATGCAGCGCCAGATTAACCTAGTGCGCACCTCGGCCAGCCGTACCCGTCGGCAGGCGGCTGGCATGGTAGCGGCCGCGGTACTCGTGGGCGGGGCCGTGTTTGCCGGTACCACTGCCCCTACCACCCCCGTAGTGGCACTGCCCGTGACGGCCGAGGCCCCGGCCGCTGCTGCCGGAGCCATGCGCATGACAACGGTGCACGGTAGAATTCTGAACGAAAACGGCCAGCCGCTGATTGGGGCCACCGTGTACGAAAAGAGCACCCGTCGGGCCGTGAGCACAAACGCCAAGGGCGAATACGAAATGCTGCTGCCCGCTGGCCAAGCCACCACGCTGGCCTATGGCTTCGGGGGCTATAACGACGAAGAAGTGCGGTTCAACGGCCGTTCGGTGGAGAACGTGACCTTGCTGCCGAATTACGACGCACCGGCCAAACCGGCCCGGAAGGCTAAGCGCTGGTTCGTTTTCAACTAACGGCCCGGTACTTTTGCTTAGCTGCCCAACCGCGATTTCCGACGGTATTATTGGTTCTATCTCTCGTCTCGGAGCCGGTCCCACTACTTGCGCCAATGATGCCAAGGCGGATTCCCCGATTCTCTTCTTATCAGTCTCATTTTTCAGTATTTTAACTTCCTCATCGTGGCATACGCTCTAAATACTCCCGCCGGCCAAGCGCTCCAGAATATTCTCAACGACCTGCCCCAGCTGATTGCCGTGGCCATCGTGGAGGTAAGCTCGGGCATGTGTCTGGCATCGCATTCCAACTCGCCGTCCCTCAACCCCGAAACGGCCGCCGCTTACAATACCGAAGTGGTGAAACAAAAGCAGAAGGCCATGGCCGCTCTCAAGCTTACGGGCGAGAAAATTGATGACATCCTGATTACTTTGACCAATCAGATTCATCTGATTAACTTGCAGGACGATGGCAAGAAGTTTATTTATCTGGCCGTCAACAGCCGCGATACCAACCTGGCCATTGCCCGTGATGTGCTCCGTCAGCAGGCCGACGTGCTAAAATAGGCCCGCCAAAACCGGCCCTCTTACCAGACCGCCAGCCAAAAGCCACTTCCGTCAGGAAGTGGCTTTTGGTTTTAGGGGCCATGCGGGTAATGGGCTACTCGGGGTTACTACTGGCCGTTTGGGCCCGTACCACTTCGCGGGCAATGCCGAGGTTGGTGTCGCGGCGGCTTACCATGAGGTGCACAAAGTGGCGGTTGTCGGGCAGCAGGCGCAGGATGTGCCACTGCGTGCTGAGGGTGATGAGAACGTCTTCAATGGCTTCGCCCTGAAGGTTCAGGGCTTGCAGGGCCAGCTGCTTCTGACGGATGACCTCGGCGTTGGCGGCGGCGGCTTTGGCCGGGTTTAGCTTGCCGCCGATGTGGTAGGTGGCCAGCAGGATGCCCGCTTTGAGGTCCATTACCGACACGGCCAACAGGTCGGGCAGGTCGCCCACAATGCCTAGCAGCAACGTGCCAAAACGAGCTTTGTGTTTGGCACTAAGGCCATCGGCATACATCACTTTGGGCGGCATAGCGGAAGCATCGGGGGTAAGGAGCCGGGCAAGAAAGGGGATTTTCATGGCGGGGAGGGGAGACGAAGCCGGCCGGCAGAAGCCGGCGCAGCGGGCGTGTGCGCAAAGGTAGCGCCCGGCCCGCGCTGCGGGGAGTGTGTGGGGCCGGGCGGGGGCCGCCTGCTCCCGCTGCCCTGGTGCGGGCGCGTTGTCATTTTGCTGCCTGTCTTCCTGCTGCCCAATCTTTCACTCCCCTTCACCAACCCCCCGCCTCCGCTTTATGGCCGCGCCCTACCACGACCTCTATACCAGCCATTTTGTCAACATCCGGTGCAGCCGGCCCACCTTTCTGAGTTTCCTCAACTACACCGTGACGGCCCTGGCCGAAAGCCCGACTCCTGCCCTCAAGGCCCTGCACGCTGGCTTGTTGGTTGCCGCCACCGCCCTGGGTGGCTCCGTGGTGGCCCGCACGGGCCAGGACGGCACCAGCCAAAGCCTCACGCGCTCTAAAAAAGACGTGCTGCGCGCCATGCGCGTGTTTGTGCAGGACACCAACGCCGTGACCCTGGTGCCCGCCTACCGCCAGCTGCCCGACCAACTGAAGCAAGTGCTGCCCCAGGGCCTGATGTACCTCACCGAGGCCAACGCCACCGACCTGCCGGTGCGCTTCAAAGCATTTGCCGAGGCCCTCACAGCCCACGCGGCTGCCCTCAGCACCGCTCCCGGCAAAGCAGCCGCTAAGCTGCTGGAAGAGCTTGCCGCTGCCACCGCCGCCAAAGACGCGGGACTGAAAGTGGCCAAGGAAACCATCGGAAGCCTGGGCGGGC
>JAYSZD010000732.1:0-3297 GCA_043738185.1 Hymenobacter sp.
GCCACCATTTTGCAGGACGAGACGGCCGTGTTTGAAGACATGAACCAGACCAGCCCGCCCAGCGTCGATATTTCGCTGTTGCAGCAGTTGGGCCTGCACTTCTACGCCGGCCATAACCTACGCACCCCCGACGGCTACAACATCGGCTCGCTGTGCCTCTACGACGGGCCGCCCCGGCAGTTCAACACGGCCGAACGTACCGTGCTGGCCACCCTGGCCGGCCTGGTAATGCGCCTGCTGGAGCTGCGCCGCACCTTGGGCGCCCACGCCGAAACCACCGCCATGCTCTGGGCGCCCGTGTACCAGGTTCTGGGCGCGCAGCTGGCCCGCCTCACCGCGCTGGCCGAGCGCACCACGCCGGTTGCCGGCCCCGCTCACCTCACCGACGCCGTGGCGCAGGAGGCCCGCAACATCGTTGCTATTATCGACCAGTTCGTGGATGCCGCCCTGCGGCGGGTGTAGCAGCCGGCGGCTCACCGGGCGGCGGCGTACTTTTGCCACGTTTCCGTGTTTGTAGCATTATGGTTGAAGAGAAAAAGGTAAAAACGCTGGCCCTGCTGGGAGCCACGGGTTCCATTGGCACGCAGACGCTGGACGTATTGCGGCAGCAGCCGGGTCGGTTTCGGGTGGCCGTGCTCAGTGCCCAGCGGCAGTGGGAGCTGCTGGCCCGGCAGGCGCAGGAGTTCCGGCCCGCCGTGGTGGTCATTGGCGATGAGAGCTTTTACCAGCCCCTCAAAGCAGCGCTGGCCAGCCAGCCCGAAACAGCAGTTCTGGCCGGTGCCGCCGCGCTGGCGGAAGCGGTAACGCGGCCCGAAATCGACATCGTGCTCACAGCCCTGGTGGGCTACGCCGGGCTGCTGCCCACGGTGGCCGCCATCCGGGCCGGCAAGGACATTGCCCTGGCCAACAAGGAAACCCTGGTGGTAGCCGGCGAGCTCATCACTGGCCTGGTAAAGCAGCACGGCGTGCGCCTGCTGCCCGTTGACTCCGAGCACTCGGCCATTTTCCAGTGCTTGGTGGGCGAAGAGCAGAATCCCATCGAAAAAATCATTCTCACGGCGTCTGGCGGGCCATTTCGCGGCCGCTCGGCCCAGCAAATGGAGGCCGTGACCAAGGCGCAGGCCCTCAAGCACCCCAACTGGGACATGGGCGCCAAAATCACCATCGATTCGGCCTCGCTGATGAACAAGGGCTTGGAGGTGATTGAGGCCAAATGGCTTTTTGGCCTTGGTAATGAGCAGATTGACGTGGTGGTGCACCCGCAAAGCATCGTGCACTCGCTGGTGCAGTTTGAGGACGGCTCGCTGAAAGCCCAGCTGGGCCTGCCCGACATGAAGCTGCCCATTCAGTACGCACTGGGCTACCCGCAGCGGCTGGCCAACACGTTCCCGCGCTTTTCCTTTCTCGACTACCCCACCCTCACCTTCGAGGCGCCCGACCGGGCCGCTTTCCCCAACCTGGAGCTGGCCTTTGGGGCCATGCGGCGGGGCGGCAACGCACCCTGCGTGCTCAACGCCGCCAACGAAGTAGCCGTCGCGGCGTTTCTGCGCGAAGAGGTGGGTTTCCGACAGATGTCGGAGGTGGTGGCCGAGTCCCTGGCACGGGTTTCGTACCTTGCAGAGCCGTTATTGGCCGACCTAGTGGCTACCGATGCGGAAACGCGGCGGATTGCTGCGCAATTAATTAAAAGTTGAGGATTATGGATTAAAAATGACAGTTATGGTAGTCACGGCTGCTTGTACTGTCTATTTATATTCATAAGCACTAATTTTTAATTCATAATTTTTAATTTTTTATTCGAAATCTCCCTTTGGAAATTCTCACCATGATTGGCCAGCTCCTGCTGGCACTCTCGCTGCTTGTTGGCTTGCACGAATTCGGCCACTTTGCCTTCGCCAAGCTCTTTAAAATCCGGGTCGATAAGTTTTACATCTTCTTCGATTTTCTGTTTCCGATGCCGAACGTGGCGAATTTCGCCCTGGTCAAAAAGAAGATTGGCGAGACGGAATACGGCATTGGCTGGTTTCCGCTCGGCGGCTACGTTCAGATTCACGGCATGATTGACGAGACGCAGGACGCGGCCTCGCTCGCGGCCGAACCCCAGCCCGACGAGTTCCGCGGCAAGCCTGCCTGGCAGCGCCTGCTGGTGATGCTCGGCGGCATTATCATGAACGTCATCACCGGCATCGTGATTTTCGCGGCCATGACGTTTCATTACGGCGACGTGTTTTTGCCGGCTTCGGAGGCGCGCTACGGCATTTTGCCCAACGGGCTGGGCCGCGAAATCGGTTTCCAGACCGGCGACAAGATTGTGAAAATCAACGGCCGGCCCTTCACCGAGTTCGACGACGTGTACAAGCCCGACGTTATTATGGGCACCAACTCGTTTTACACCGTGGAGCGTGGCGGGCAGCTGGTGGACATCAATATCCCCAAAGACTTCCTCGATAAATTCGCCAAGCAAAGCGCCGACAGCCTGCTGGTACGCCCCCGCGAAACCTTCGCCGTGGAACGAGTGGTAGCCGGCGGGGCCGCCGCCAAAGGCGGCCTGAAATCCGGCGATAAGATTACCACCGTGGGCGGACGACCAGTGCAGTTTTTCGATGAATTGCAGGCCGCTCTACTGGCCAACAAGGGCAAATCCACGCCCGTCATCGTGGAGCGCGACGGCCAGACCCTGACCCTACCCATTGAAGTAAGCGAGTCGGGCCGCATCGGTTTCGAGCGCAAATCGACCCTGACCCTGGGTACGCGCAGCTATTCGCTGGCCGAATCCATTCCGCAGGGCGTGAGCAAGGCATTTGGGGTAATTGGCTTGCAAGCCCGCGCATTTGCCAAAATGGGCCGGGGCGAAATCTCCGCATCCGAAAGCCTGGGCGGCCCCGTCGAAATTGCCCAGCAGTTTGGCGGCACTTGGGACTGGCAGCATTTCTGGGGCCTGGCCGCCGGCCTGAGCATGGTGCTGGCTTTCATGAACCTGCTACCCATTCCGGCCCTCGACGGCGGGCACGTAGTATTCCTGCTCTACGAAATGATTGCGCGCCGCAAGCCATCGGATAGAATCATGGAAGGCGCCCAGCGTGTTGGCACGTTTCTTATTTTATCCCTGATGGCATACGTTCTGATTTTCAAGCAAATCATGAAGCTGTTTTAAATCAGTGGTTGGTTTCTGTAGCGCCTCATCCCCTAGCCCCTTCTCCTTAGGGAGAAGGGGGACTAGCTCTAGTTCTAACCTAAAACCGGGGTTTTTATGGCTAAAAAAATAGAGCTAGTCCCCCTTCTCCCTAAGGAGAAGGG
>JAYSZD010000733.1:0-8528 GCA_043738185.1 Hymenobacter sp.
ATTCACGCCCTGGCGCAGTTTCTGGCCATAAAAGCGCGCTTCTACAACCCCCAAACCGCCCTTGCCGACGACTACCGGCAGCTGGTGGCCCAGCAGGTAGTGGTGAACGAGCGGCAGGAAGCCGTGCGCGATGTGTTGTTCCGTACCCGCCAGATTGTGAGCGAGAGCACCAGCACCGGCCGCCGCCTGGTGCTCACTTTTGTCGAAACCGTGGATTTGTACGAGCGCATGACGGCCAGCTATTACGACTATGGCAGCGTGCGCGGGGCTTTCGGGCCCAGCGGGGTGCTGCCGGAGGTGGCCGCCCTCATCCGCCACCTCGCCGCCGAGCTCGACCACCTGGGCGTAGCTATTCAAGCCAACCGGCCATACGCCGGCGCCGGCCCCGACCTCATGGCCGAGCTCACGCGCCTGCAGGTCCGCATCAGTGCCCTCGACGCGGACCCCAGCCTGGAGGGCAGCACGCTGGTGCTGAAGAAAATACTGGTGAACCTGCGCGATATCACCCGGCGGGTGGGCAACATTCGCCGCTATTTTGATGAGAGCCTGGCGGCGGCCGTGCCCGCGCCGGAGCGCACCGACCACGGCCGGTTCGTGGCGCACCAGGAAATTCAGGTGCAAGCCCTGGGGCAGAATCTGACCATGAAATCGGCCGTGTTTCGCCATGCCTTGCGCATGACGCTGGCCTGTCTGGTGGCGTTTGGCGTGGCCGAGTGGCTGTGGCGCGGCGAGCATAATTATTGGATTCTGATGACGGTGACCATCATGCTCAAGCCCGGCTTTAGCCTCACCCGGCAGCGCAACATCGAGCGGATTCTGGGTACGCTGGCGGGCGGCGCACTGGGGGCGGCCGTGCTCTGGCTCGTGCCCTGGACCGACGCGCAGTTTTGGATTATGGTGGTATTTATGGTGGTGGCCTACAGCTTTCAGCGGTCCAGGTATTTGGTGACGGTGGTATTCCTGACGGCTTTTTTGCTCATCCTTTTCAGCTTTCTGGGGCTGAACTACGTGGGGGTGGTGGAGGAGCGGATTACGGACACACTCATGGGGTGCGCCATTGCTTTTTCGGCCGGCTACCTCCTCTTTCCCAACTGGGAATCGGACAAGCTGACCGACCACATGGCGGCCGCCCTGCGCGCCAACCTGGCCTACCTGCGCCAGCTGGCCAACCGCCTCGCCGGCCGCCCCCTGCCGCCCAACGAGTACCGCCTGCTGCGCAAAGACGTGTTCGTGAGCGGCGCCAACCTGGCGGCGGCCTTTCAGCGCATGCTCACCGAGCCCAAAAGCAAGCAGTACCAGCCCAGCAAAACCCACGAATTTGTGGTGCTGAATCACATTCTCTCCTCCAACATCGCGGCCCTCACCGCCACCCTGCGCGAGGCCGCGCCCGCCGTGCCGCCCTTCCCGGCCGAGAGCCGCCGCGCCCTCACCAGCGCCCTGGCTACGCTACACAAAAGCCTGGCCCTCATCGCTCCTCAGGCCCCGGCGCCCGCCCCCGAGCTGGCCCTGGCCGAGCCCGCTGTCTCCGTTGGCGAGGACGATAAGTCGCTGCTGGAGCAACTCCTGTTTCTGCAAAAAGTAAGCACCGACATCGGCCGGGTAACCGAAAGCCGTATGGCCGGGTAGCAGCTTGGCCGGGGCGTGTAAGTTTGCGCGGGCTGGTAGCGGTAGCGCCTGCTACCTTCGTACGGGCCTTTTCCCTGTTGACTCATGCGCCACGTTGCTGATATTCCTCATCCTGCCGTTAAAATCACGCTGTTGGCCTGGAACGGCAAGTTTCTGCTCAAGCTGGAGCAAGGCAGCCTGGAGCAGACCTATAAAGTGGCCGAGTTGGACCTGCTCACCGGAACCGATGCCGAGGTGCGCGAGCTGCTCGATGAGGCATTTATGGCTGCGGCCATTGCCCGGTTTCAGGACATGCGCGCCGATTTGCAGGCCGCATTCGAGCGCCACGAGCTGCGCTAGATTTTCATTTTAACATATTCGTTTGCAATGTTTAAATCATTTGTTTTCTTGCTGTTTCTGGTAAGTATGGTTTCGAGTGGGCCGGCGGCGGCGCAGCTCTACGACGTGCGCGCTGGCGAGGTGAACCACGAGAAAAAGACCCGCCCGGCCCTCAAAGTGCAGGTAGATGGCAAAGCTTCCGACGTGAAAGATTTCTTTCAGAACTGGATGAAGCAGACCTACAACATCAAGTTTAAGAGTGGGGGACTGTTTGGGTTCGGCAACAGCGATGCCCTGACGGCCCGCCAAACGCCCGCCAATGCCATTTCCGGTAAACTCGTGGATTTGTACGCCATTGTGGTGGCGCCCTCCGATTCTACTTCCGAAGTGGCCCTGTTTGGCGGCTTCGACGACAACACGTTTTTCGACCCCGACAAGACGGCCACCGAGTATTCGGCCCTGCGTGTGATGGCCCAGACCTTTGCCACCGCCGCCCGCCTCAAAGCCTACCGCGACCAGATTGCCGAAGCCGAGAAAGCCCTCAAAACGGCCGAAAAGGAGAAGGACAAGCTCGAAAAAAACCGGAATTACCTGCGCAGCAACACCACGGTCAACCTAGCCAAGATTGAAGAACTGCTGAAGAAGAACATCCAAAACGCGCAGGAAATGCGCTCCGACTCGGTTTCGCTCATCCAAAACAGCGAGGTGCTGGACCGGAGCCGCGTGCAGCTGCAACGCCGCCGCGACCGCCTCTCGGCCCTCGACCGCAAGAACTAGGCCGGGCTCCGACCGTACGCAGACTATGGAAAACCCCGCTTCGCCCCTCGACACCCTGCGGCAGCTCAAGGAGATGCTGGATGCCGGAGTCCTGACGCCCACCGAATTTGAGGCTCTGAAAAAACGGCTATTGTTCAGTGAAGCGGTAGCGCCGCCAACCTCGCCAGCACCTTTTGCTCCCGTCGCGCCATTGGTCGCGGACCTTCTGGGTGCGGTGCCAACCACGCCGGTTGCGTCGGATTACGAGCCGTCCGCGCCTGCGCCGCAACAGGCAATCACGGAGCCGGACGCAGCAAACCAGTATAGCGCCACATCGCGAGCTGAGCAGGAAAGCCTGAATGTAACCGCCGCCGCCGGGTTTCAGGCAGGCAGTCCGCCGCCGCTGGTTGGGCCGCCACCGGCGTTGGTCGAGGTGCCGCCCGTGCCGGCGGCGGAACCTGAGGGCTGGGCAGACGATGAGTTTTCGGAAGCAACCCGGCCCCCGTCCCGCAGTCCGCTGGCCTTGGTTTTGTCTATCGGGGGCTTGCTGGCCTTGCTGGGGTTGGTGGTATACCTTTCGCTGAACCGCCCGCACTCGGAGCGCCTGACCAGCACCAGCCGCACCGCCGCCGATTCGGTGGCTACCAGCATTGAAGTGGGCCCCCAGGCCGAGCCGTTGCCTCCGGTGGCCGAGGCGGAGCCCGAAATCATCCGGGTGATGCCCGCCAATCCGGCGCCGCCCGTATCAAGCCAGCCCGTGCTCCCGCCCCCGGATTCGGTGGATATGATGCCCGCCCCCGACGAGCTACCGGAGACGCCCTGAAAAAGCCCGTCAAAGGCGTGCGCCACGGCTAACCTCACCTGCAGCCCAGGAATTAATTACGTTGCGAATCAACATCCCCGCAAAAGGGCCGTACGATAAAACCTCAGTCCTGACCGGCTGAGGTTTTTTCTTTTCACCAGTTTGCTCGCTGTTCATGGCTTTTTCTCACTTTCTACCACCCTTTTTGCTGGTGGGCCTGGCTGCCGCAAGCCTAGGCAGCTGCTCGTCGCCCACTACCGACTCGCAGAGCATTGCCGTAGCAGCCGGTCCCGATTCCGTTTCGACCGGACAAAGCAATGTCCCGACCAACTCGCTCCTGCAGGTAGTGGCCGAGTTTACGGGGCCCCAGATGGTGGGCGTGGCCGTGGCGCCCGGCGGGCAGGTTTTTGCTTGCTTTCCGCGCTGGGACGATAACCCCGTGTACCCCATCGCCGAGGTCGGACCCAACAATACCCTCACGCCTTACCCGGATGCCGGCTGGTGCGTGTGGAACGACTCGGTGAAGAATGAGCCGCAAAAACACTGGATTTGCCCCCAAACCGTGCACACCGATAAGGCTGGCATGGTGTGGGTGCTCGACCCCGCTTCGCCCGGCATTCAGGGTACTGTGCCCGGCGGCCCCAAGCTGGTGAAAACGGACCCTAAAACCCGGCAGGTGCTGCTCACCGTGCTGTTTCCGGAGAGCGTGGCACCCCGCAAATCCTACCTCAACGACGTACGGATTGACTTGCAGAATAACTACGCCTATCTCACCGAATCGGGCACCGGCGCCCTGGTCGTGGTCGATTTGAAAACTAATATGTCGCGCCGCTTGCTCGATACGCATCCGTCGACTAAAGCCGAAAAAGGACTGGTGGTGAAAGCCGAAGGCCACGCTATGCTCGACCCGAAGGGCAACCCCGCGCAGTTCAACGCCGACGGCATTGCCCTCAGCGCCGACAACAACTACCTATACTACTGCCCTCTCACGGGCCACACCCTCTACCGCATCAAGACGGCCGCCCTGCGTGATGCCTCTCTCAGCGCGGCCCAGCTGGGCCAGCAGGTGGAAAACCTGGGCACAATCCCGGCCACCGACGGCATGGAAATCGACGCGGCCAACAACGTGTATCTCACTTCCTTCGAGCAAAGTGCCTTGGTGCGCCGCACCCCCGAGGGCAAGATTGAAACCATTGTGAGAGACCCGCGCCTGCAGTGGCCCGATACTTATAGCTTCGCCGCCGATGGCAACCTGTACGTGGCCACCTCGGCCATTCATAAAATGCCAACCTGGAACAAGGGTGTGGGCCAGCCGCGGCGGCCCTTCGGCATCTATAAAATGGCTTTGCCCAAATAGCGTTATTGGTTGCTCGTTGTTGATTGTCAGTTGTTAGGAATTTGTATTATCTGATTAACACTAGATGGCTGGCAATCCAGAATACATTCGATTTCGAGTCATTTTTCAGACCCAAAAAAAGCCGCGCCTTCAAGAGGCGCGGCTTTCTGAATAAGGACCAGTGCCTGACTATTGGGGACTTGCCTGGGAAGTAACTTTCTGAATTTTAACTCCTTTGGTAAAGATGTCCAGGTTTTCGCTGGTATGGGCCAGAATGTCCATGCAATGGCGGTGGCGCCGGTTCATGGTGTCGTGAATGGTGTACACGCCATCAAGCTCGGCGTTGATGCCGGATACGCGCATGGTATCACCAAATGCGAATTTTCCGCCCCAGGGCTTCAGCAAATCGCGCGACAAGGCCATCCAGCGCTTTTTGGTCCCGTAGTGCGGCTTAATCCGCGAGTTATCGGCCGTTGTAAACGGTTCGCTGTCGGTTTGGCCGGGCACGGCTTCGTAAATAGTGGCCGTTACCCGATAAGTCAGGCTTTGGGCAACGTAGGTCTTTGTCTTTTTAACGGTAATCTTTTTGCTTTCCACCCGAGCCGTGGCGGGGCGACTAGCAACTTCTAGCGGCATAATAAATTTAACCAGTCCGTTTGCTTTGTTTGTGGCTGGTGAGGAGGAGAAAAGGGGGGCTGTTAATGCGGAAGCGGCTAAAAGGATGTCTAGAAATAATCGTACACTACTCATTTAAAAGGGTTTCGTTGGTCCACCATTTCTCGCCTGGCAGTATCGGCGCGCCCGCATTTTGTGCGAGAGAAAAGTGTTAACGATTAGATAGATAGATAAGTTTTGTGAAAATAAATTATCCAACTCAAAGCTGCTTTGGATGCGTTGTGGCGCTTTACTAGTTGAATGTTTATAGAACAAACCGATGCCATACGAACGATTGCGAGCAGAATCGTGCAGAATGAAATGCTGCGACTTATCTTATCCGGGCTGGCTACCGTAAGCCGTAGTCCGGTTCATCCCCTCAATTTTTGATACATTGGCCGTTCAACCCAATGGTGACCTCATAACAAACGGCCGCGATATTTCTGATTGATAAGCGTATTTGTTTACTCGAATTTAGGTTTTTGCCTGACTTTTAAGTGACTTACATTTACGCACCCATACCCACCCTGCTTACTCAATGGATTCATACTCGTATATCGCTAACGCCGACGCGGCGGCCATCGAAACCCTATACCAAGCGTATCAGCAAAATCCGGAATCAGTGGATTTCGGCTGGCGCAAGTTCTTTGAGGGGTTTGATTTCTCTCAGCAATTCCCCGAAGGCGCCCCGGTGGTGCCTGGCACCGAATATAACGGTACCGGCGCGCTGACCACCAAAGCCGCTGATGCTCCCGGCCCCCGGCCCCAGCCCGACTCCTACGGCGTCCTCGTTACCCCAGCTTCGACTAATAATGCCCCCGGCATAGCCAGCGGTGCCCCCGCCGCCGACAAGGAAACGGCCGTGCGCAACCTGATTCACGCTTTCCGGAGCCGCGGCCACTTGCGCGCCAAAACCAACCCGGTGCGCGAGCGCAAGGACCGTAAGCCCCGCCTCGACCTGAGTGATTTTGGCTTGGGCGAAGCCGACTTTGACACCGTTTTCAAAAACGGGGAAGTTATCGGCCTGGGTGCTCAGGCCACGCTGCGCGACATTCTGACGGCGCTGGAGAAGATTTATACCGGCCCCATCGGCTTCGAGTACATGTACATCCGCGACCCGCAGGTGCTGGACTGGTTCCGCGCGAAGGTGGAGCGCGACTCGCTGGCCTTCAACCCCAGCAAGGAGTACAAGAAGCGCATTCTGAAGAAGCTGAACGAGGCGGTGGTTTTTGAAAACTTCCTGCATACCAAATTTCTGGGCCAGAAGCGCTTCTCGCTGGAGGGCGGCGAAACCACCATTCCGGCCCTGGATGCCATCATTGGCAAAGCGGCCGAGCTGGGCGTGCAGGAAGTGATGATTGGCATGGCCCACCGCGGCCGGCTCAACGTGCTGGCCAACATTATGGGCAAAACTTACGAGCAGATTTTCTCGGAGTTTGAAGGCACGGCCGTGCCCGACCTGACGATGGGCGACGGCGACGTGAAGTACCACATGGGCTACTCGTCGGAGGTAGAAACGGCCACCGGCCAGAAGGTCAACCTGAAACTCGCCCCCAATCCTTCACACCTGGAGGCGGTGAACCCCGTGGTAGAAGGCTTCGTGCGGGCCAAAATTGAGCACCAGTACGGCAACGACTACCACCAGATTCTGCCCATTCTCATTCACGGCGACGCCGCGGTGGCGGGCCAGGGCATTGGCTACGAGCTGACCCAAATGTCGTTGCTGGAAGGCTACAAAACGGGCGGCACCATTCACTTTGTCATCAACAACCAGGTCGGTTTTACCACCGATTTTGAAGACGCCCGCTCGTCGATTTACTCCACCGACCTGGCCAAAATCATTGACGCGCCGGTGCTGCACGTGAATGGCGACGACCCCGAAGCCGTGGTGTTTGCCGTGCAGCTGGCCACCGAGTACCGCCAGCAGTTCCATGCCGACATCTTTATTGATATGGTGTGCTACCGCCGCCACGGCCACAACGAGTCGGACGAGCCCAAGTTCACGCAGCCCACGCTCTACAACCTCATTTCGAAGCACCAGAACCCGCGCGAGGTGTACAACGCTATGCTGGTGAACCGCGGCGATGTGGATGCTGAGCTGGCCGCCCAGATGGACAAGGAATTCCGCGATACCCTGCAGGAACGCCTCGATTTGGTGAAGCAGAAAGCCCTTCCTTATAAGTACCAGGCCCTGGAAAACGAGTGGCGCAGCCTCCGCCGCAGCACCCCCGAGGACTTCGACCAGTCGCCCGAAACCGGGATTTCGGCCGAAACCGTGGCGCAAGTTGCCAAGGCTCTGACCACGCTTCCCGAGGGTTTCAAACCCCTCAAGCAGATTGATAACCTGCTGAAAGAGCGCCGTAAAATGTTCTTCGAAACCCAGGTGCTGAACTGGGCCGCTGGTGAGCTGCTAGCCTACGGCTCGCTCCTGACCGAAAAGCACGTAGTGCGCGTGAGCGGCCAGGACGTGCAGCGCGGCACGTTCTCGCACCGTCACGCGGTGCTGCACGATGCCGAAACCTCGGCCCCGTACAACTCGTTGAACCACATCGAAGGCGAAAACGAAAAGCTGAGCATCTTCAACTCGCTGCTGAGTGAGTACGCGGTGCTGGGCTTTGAATTTGGCTACGCCATGGCCAACCCCACGGCGCTGGTGGTATGGGAAGCCCAGTTCGGCGACTTCGCCAACGGCGCCCAGGTCATCATCGACCAGTTCATCGCCTCGGCCGAGGACAAGTGGAACCGGCTCAGCGGCATCGTGCTGCTCTTGCCCCATGGCTACGAGGGCCAGGGTCCCGAGCACTCCAGCGCCCGCCTCGAGCGCTTCCTCCAGATGTGCGCCGAGGACAACATCCAGGTCTGCCAGCCGACCACGCCGGCGCAGATGTTCCACATGCTGCGGCGGCAGGTGAAGCGGCCGTGGCGCAAGCCGCTGGTGGTGATGACCCCCAAGAGCCTGCTGCGCTTGCCGGCGGCGACCTCGACGATCGACGAGCTGACCAAGGGCACCTTCCAGCGCGTCATCGGCGACGCCGA
>JAYSZD010000734.1:0-3292 GCA_043738185.1 Hymenobacter sp.
CGGCATCGGAGCGGGGGCCGGAGCCGCGGCGGCAGCTACGGTTTTGCCTTCCATATCCAGCTGCACTACGGGGTAGCCCAGGGCCTGTAGCGAAGGCAGTTGCTTCTCGTCGCCTACTACCACGATGTACATTTTGTCGGCGGGCAGGTACTGCTTGGCAATGGCTTGCACATCCTCCTTCTTCATGTTTTTCAGGATTTCGGTCTGCTCCTGCACGTAGGTGGGCTGCAGGTCGTACTCTACCAAGCGGGCCAGGAAGCCGGCTTTCTGCTGGCCGGTCTCATATTTCAACGCATCGCTCTGGCCAATGGATGACTGCACGAAAGCCAATTCCTCGTCCGAAATACCGGTCTGGTAGTTGGTGATTTCGCTCATGAACTCCTTCACCGAAGCCGCCGTGGCGTCGGCGCGCACGCCGGCCTGGGCCGTGAACGGACCCGCGTAGCGCGTGCCCGCGAAGCCCGAGCGGGCGCCGTAGGTGTAGCCCTTATTCTCGCGCAGGTTCAGGTTGATGCGCGAGTTGAAGGCGCCGCCGAGCAGGTAGTTGGCCAGGTAGGCTTTGTAGTATGGGCCGGTAGCGTCGTACTTCATGTCGGTGAGGTAGCCCACCCGGATTTCGGACTGCGCCGCGGCGGGCTTGTTCACGAAATAGATGGTGGTTTTGTCGGGCTGCACGCCGGCCATGTCGGTCGGCAGGGTTACGTCCTTCCTGGCCCAGTTTTTCAGGAAGCCCAGCTGCCCGTTGAGGGTGCCCTGGTCCACGTCGCCCACGGCTACCAGCGAGCTCACATTGGGCGCGTAGTAGGTGTTGTAGAAGTTCTTTACGTCGTCGAGCGTGATACTGCCCACCGAAGCGGTGGTACCCGCCACGGCGGTGCCGGCAATGTTGTTTTGACCGTACAACAGGCGGTTGTAGGTGAGGTCGGCCATCACGCCGGCTTGGTTGTTGAAGTTGGCAATCAGTTCCATCTGCTGCTTCTTCACGCGCTCAAAATCGGCGGCGTCGAAGCGGGGGTGCAGCAGACGCTGGTCGAGCAGGGCCATGGTGGCGGGCAGGTTCTTAGTCAGGCTCTGCACGTACACAGTGGTTTCGTTGTCGCCGGCGTTCACCGATACCGACGAGCCCAGCTTGTCGAGTGCCGCCGAGAACTCCTCGCCAGTGTACTTCTCCGAACCCTCGTTCAGCATAGACGCCGTGAGCTGGGCAATGCCGGCCTTGCCGGGCATGGCCTGCTCCAGCCGGTGGCCGCCCCGAATGGTGAGGCGCATGGTCACGGCCGGAATCTCGCTGTTTTTGGTGCCCACTACTTTCAGGCCGTTGGTCAACGTTTCCTGGTACAGGGCGGGTACTTTCACCACGGGGTTGGCGCCGGAAGCGGGCTGCTTGCTGCGGTCAAATTTGTCGGTGGCCTTCACGTACTTTAGGCCGGCGTAACCGTAGTCTGGCGCTTTGTAGCCAGATTTGTCGACGGTGTAGTTGTCGGGCTTGGCGGCGGCCACGCCGCCGGTTTTGGGCAGTACGCTCATAATCACCGCATTTTTGCCTTTTACGTACTTGTCGTACACGCGCTGCACGTCGGCCTTGGAGAGGGCGCGCAGCTGCTTGAGCTCAACGGTGAGGTAGTTGGGGCTGTTGAAGTAGGTCTGGTAGGCGGCGAGCTGGCTCACCTTACCGCTCACGCTGGCTAGGCCGTTGATGACCTGCGCCTCGGTCTGGGCTTTGAAGCGCTGCACGTCGTCGTCGGTCACGCCTTTTTGCTCAAACTCTTTCAGCGTATTGCGGATGATGACCTCCGTGCTGTCGAGAGTTTTGCCGGGGAAGGGCAGGACGATTAAGTTCATCGCCCCACCCAGCTCCAGGTTTTGCTGGTACGCCTGGGCCTGCACGGCTTTCTGGGTTTTCACCAGGTTTTTATACAGGAGCGAATTCTTGCCATTGCCGATGATGTCGGCTAGGGCGTCGAGGGCCACGGCGTCGGGGTGGCCGTTGGGTACCGTCGGAAACACCATCTGCAGCAACGGGAAGCGCACGTTGTCGGTGTAGCTCACGTAGCGGTCGGTAGCCAGCACGGGGGCAACCACTTTGGTGTTGGTCACGACCGGGCCGCGCTTGATGGGGCCGAAATATTTCTCGGCCAGCTTCACTACTTCGGCCGGCTGCACGTCGCCGCCCACGGTCAGGGTGGCGTTGTTGGGGCCGTACCAGCGCAGGAAGAAGTTCTTCAGGTCCTCTACGTTCGAGCGGTCCAAGTCTTCGAGCGAGCCGATGGTGGACCAGGAATAGGGGTGGCCGTAGGGAAACAGGGTCTTCTGAATGTACTCCTGCACCTGGCCGTAGGGTGCGTTGTCCACGCGCTGGCCGCGCTCGTTTTTCACGGTCGAACGCTGGATTTCGAACTTTTTCTGGCTCACGGCATCGAGCAGGAAGCCCATGCGGTCGGCCTCCAGCCACAGGCCGGTTTCCAACTGGTTGCTGGGCAGCGTCTCGTAGTAGTTGGTGCGGTCGGTATTCGTCGAGCCGTTCAGCGTGCCACCGGCGGCGGTCACGAGCTTGAAGTGCTGCTGGTCGCCCACGTTGTCGGAGCCCTGGAACATCATGTGCTCAAAAAAGTGGGCAAATCCCGACTTACCGATTTCCTCGCGGGCCGAGCCCACGTGGTAGGTCACGTCTACGTGCACCAGCGGGTCAGAGTGGTCCTCGGTCACAATCAGGGTCAGGCCGTTGGGCAGCAGGTACTTCTCGTAGGGAATGACGAGCTGGCCGGGCTGCTTGGTCACTTTCTCAATCAGTTTGGTGCCGCTGGGTAGGGTAGCCATCGCCGATTTGGCGGCTGGGGCCTTAGCGCCTTTGGAGGCGGGCTTTTGCTGAGCGAAGCTGGTAGAAGTCACCAGCGCCAGGCCCAATGTAGATAATAAACGGAGATTCATTTGGTGGGAAAAAGGAGTAAAAGAGAGAGAATGGAAAAGGACGGTGCCACAACGAAAGCGTTGCCGCCTGAAAGATAAGAGGCAGCATTCGAACCGGTGCAAAACGTGGCTGAACAATGCAATGGCATCAGCACCGGACATAAAAAAGGAACCTCATGCCCGGTATGAGGTTCCTTCTTTATGTCCGGTGCCGGTTGTGCTATTTCCGAATCAGCGCGCCGGCCTGCTTCTCAAACTGCCCGATGAGGCGCTGCATTACCTGCTCGATGGCCTGCTCGCTCAGCGTCTGGGTAAAGTCCTGCAGGGTGAAGCTCACCGAGTAGGACTTCTTGCCCGCGCCCAGGTTTTCGCCGGCATACACGTC
>JAYSZD010000735.1:0-1346 GCA_043738185.1 Hymenobacter sp.
TTGATATAGTCAAACAATTTTTTGTTTAATTTAGCGGCTGCCCGTCCTCCTTGATGGCGGGGCTTGCGCACGAACAATCCGGCGGATGAAGTGGACGGCCATCTTTCTGTGCTATTTGATAGGGGTGGCATTAGACCTGCGGGCAGCGGCGCCGCTGGTGCTGCGCGATACCACACAGAGCCACGCCCTTGGGCCTCACTGGGACGTGCTGCCGTGGCTGCGGCACGAAAAACCCCTCTCATTGGCCCAGGTGCGGGCCCCATCCTGGGCCGCCCGGTTTCGGCCCAGCGGGCAGCAGGTGCCCAACTTCGCGCAGCTCGACGCCGACATCTGGCTCCGCTGCCAGGTGCGCAACGCGGCCGGCGCCGGCACCCGCTGGGTGCTCAGAACCAACCTGTCGCCCACGAGCAGCTTCGAGCTGTTTGTGGTGGACGCGGCCGGGCGGGTGCACCGGCAGGAGGTCAGCAACCAGCTGCCGTTCCGCCAGACGCACCTGGTGCCCGAGGTGCATTTCAACCTGCTGCTGTCCCTGCCGCCAGGCCAGACGTCCACGCTGTACCTCCTCACGGGCGCCAACCTGTTGGATTTCAGCATCGTGGAGGAAGGGCACTTTCGGCAGCTGGTGCGGCAGCGCGAGATAGGGGCGACGCTGTACTTCGGGACGCTGCTGACGCTGCTGCTGTATAACCTGCTGCTGTTTGCCTCGGTGCGCGACCGCAGCTACCTGTACTATGTGCTGTACGTGGGGGCATTTGGGTTATTGCAGGCCGACATGATGGGCTACCTGCACCTCGCCCTGCCCACCCTGAGCGACGACCGCCAAAACGGTGTGCAGCTGGTGCTGATGGGGCTGGCTATCAGCACGGGGGTGCTCACCGCGCGCTCTTTCCTGGAAACCCGCCGGCTCGTGCCCCGCCTCGACCCGCTACTGCGGAGCCTGCTGGCCCTGGCCCCGCTGCCCTGGCTGGGGTGGCTGCTGGGCCTGCACCCACTCATGTTCTGGTTGAGGGTCCTGGTGCCGGTACTTACGTGCGTGGTGCTTGTTGTGGCTGGGGTGGCCGTTTTGCGCACCCGGTATCAGCCGGCGCGCTATTACATAGCCGGCTGGGCCCTGCTGATTGTGGCCATTATTGCCTATTACCTGCGCACGATAAACGTGCTGCCGGTGAGCTTTCTCACCGAATACGGGGTGCGCATCAGCTCCGTGCTGGAGATGCTATTGTTGTCGCTGGGTCTGGCCAGTCGCATCAACCTGGCGCGGCAGGCCCAGCAACAGGCGCAGGCGCAGGCCATGGCCGTAATGCGCGAGAAGGAAGAAGTGCAGCAGGCCGCCAACCAGAAGCTGG
>JAYSZD010000736.1:0-8496 GCA_043738185.1 Hymenobacter sp.
GAGCCCACCAGCACGATGGGGAAACGACTGATTTTCTTGGTCTGAATCAGCGTCATGGCCTCAAACAGCTCATCGAGGGTGCCGAAGCCGCCGGGCATGCCCACGAACGCCTGCGCGTATTTCACAAACATCACTTTCCGGACGAAGAAGTAGTCGAAATCGATGCACTTGTCCTGGTCGATGTAGATGTTGTGGGTTTGCTCGAAGGGCAGCTCAATGTTGAGGCCCACCGACTTGCCGCCCTCGGAGCGGGCACCCTTGTTGCCGGCTTCCATGATGCCGGGGCCGCCGCCCGTGATAACGCCGTAGCCGTGGCGCACCAACTTGGCCGCAATTTCCTCGGCCATCTGGTAGTACGGGTTGTCGGGCTTGGTGCGGGCTGAGCCGAAGATGCTGACGCAGGGGCCGATTTTGGACATCTTCTCGAAGCCCTCCACAAACTCGGCCATCACCTTGAAAATCTGCCAGCTGTCGGCGATTTTGATTTCATTCCAGTCCTTGTCCACGAAGGCTTTGCGCAGGCGCTGCTCGTCTTCCAGGGCCATGGCGGGGTGGCCGCCGCTCTGCTCCCGCATCTCGCTGATGGAGGTCAGTTTGTCGTCGTTGACGTTCGGCTGCTTGATGGTTTTGCCGCTGCCAGCATTCAACATGTCATCCGACATCTTGGTCTTGCTGGTCTTCTCTTTTTTCACTGTAGACATAGGTTCTGGGGAATTACTCTAAAAGCAAAATCGCCCCGAAATAGGGGCGATTGAAAAGCAGGGCGTCAAAGATACCGAATTGTAGCGATAAAACCGCGCCGCTGTAATAGGCTGCTTTTCGGGTGGGCGGAAGCCGGTAATGCGCCCGCCTTCCGCCCAACTAAACCCGTCTAACTCGCTGTTGGACTTGGTATTGATTCGGCTGGCGGAATCAGACTAATTGCCGGAGGGCTATTTCGAACGAGCGCTGGGCAATGCCCGTGGGATGCGCGTTTTCCTGGTACGTGCGCTCCAGCGCGCCGCCGATAATGCGCGATGTATCGGCAAAAATGGCCTGGTCGGTAATCTCGGCCCCGGTCTCCATCAGGTAGGCAAACACGCGCGCCATTCCACAGTTGGCAATAAAATCGGGTACTACGGCCGCGTGCTGGTCGGCAAACTCGCCGGTGGGACCGAAGAAGATTTCCGGGTCGGCAAAGGGCACGTTGGCCCCGCAGCTTATCACCTTCAGGCCACCGGCCAGCAGCTGTTCTACCTGCGCGCGCGCTACCAGCCGCGAAGAGGCGGCCGGAATAAAAATATCCGCGCCCACGGACCATACTTTCTCATTAATCTCCTCGAAGGAAAGCAGGTTGTCGGCCGTGAGGGCGTTGCCCTGGCGAGCGAGCAGCAGCGTCCGGATTTCTTCCAGGCCGAAGCCCTCGGGGCTCAGCAGCCCGCCGGCCCGGTCGATGATACCCACGATGCGCACGCCTTGCCCAGCCAGATAGTAAGCCGCTGCGGCCCCCACATTACCCCAGCCCTGAATGATGGCGCGCTGCCCGCGCAGGTCGGTTTGGGGCCAGAGGCGGTAGTAGTGGCGCACGGCCTCGGCCACGCCGTAGCCCGTGATGAGGTCGGCTACAGTATATTTGCGAGCCAGGTTGGGCGAAAAGGTGGCGTCTTCGACCACTTTTATTACGCCCTGCCGAAGCTGCCCGAGTTTCTGGATTTTTTGAGGTTCGGTGGCGTGGTAATGCCCGGTTACGATACCCTCCTGCGGGTGCCAGAGGCCGTATTCTTCGGTGATGGGAATAACTTCGTGTATTTCGTCAATGTTGAGGTCGCCACCGGTGCCGTAGTAGTTTTTCAGCAGCGGGAACACCGCACGGTACCAGCGTTCGAGCACGCCCCGCTTGCGCGGGTCCTGGGGGTCAAAGTTGATGCCCGACTTAGCGCCTCCAATGGCCGGGCCCGATACCGTGAACTTCACTTCCATCGTTTTGGCCAGGCTTTCTACTTCACGCTTATCCAGGCCCTTGCGCATGCGGGTGCCCCCCCCGGCAGCGCCTCCACGTAAGGAGTTGATTACAACCCAGCCTTCGGCGTCCGTTTCGGAATCTTTCCATTCGAAGACGATTTCAGGCCGTTTGTTTTCAAATTTGGTTAGCAGGTCGAGCATTGGGGGAGAATAGGGGTATTAGAAACACGAAGCAGCGCCCCAAAGGTACGGTAGCAAGCCCTTGGACTTCCGAAACCCAATATTGCATTTGACGTAGAAACAGAAATTTCAAATACTTATTATTTTTTTTCTGCTAAAACATCAGGACGTTTTGCTGTTTCACACCACCAGCAGGAACTACTCAGGTAAAACAGATGTATTGCGGTTGTTATACTCTTTTAAATTCTACTTCTTTGCTTAATCATTTTCCGCTTTCCTAACCCATCTCCATCTTACTTTTTATCGACTCATGAAACCATTGCATTCGCGTGTAGATGCGCAACAGTTGGACCGTGCTGCGGCTATGCTCAAGGTTCTTTCCCATCCCAAGCGGTTGGCTATTGTTGACTTACTAGGCAAAACCAAGGGCAAAGACAGCCAAATGTCTGTAACTGACATTTACCAGGCACTCGATTTGCCTCAGGCCATTGCTTCCCAGCATCTCATCACCCTCAAGGACCGGGGCGTACTGAAATCCAGTAAAATTGGCACCAAGATTTACTACTCTCTGGCCGTGCCTCAGCTGCTCAAGGTGATTGACACCCTCGAAGATTATTCGGGCAAGCTTTAAGCGAACTGACTAACGCTAACGAGTACAAAAAAAGCTGTTTCCCACTGGGGAAACAGCTTTTTTTATGCCTGTCGGACAGTTCCAAAAGTGTGGTGCAGTGCCTCCACCTGGGGCAGTAGCGGCCGCTCGTCATCGTTGATAAGCACGTAGTCGGCCCGCTGCATTTTCTCCTCTTCGCTCAGCTGCTTGGCCATAATTGCCCGCACTTCAGCGGGGGAGCGGTGTGGGTCGCGCCGGAGCACCCGCGTCTGGCGCACATCCAGCGGCGCAAACACGGTGATGATGCGGTCAAGCTGCTGGTATGAGCCGGCTTCGAAGAGCAGGGCGGCTTCTTTGAGCACGTAGGGGTGCCCCGCCGCTTGTTGGGCCAGGGCCCAGCGTTCGAAATCGGTGCCCACGTGCGGGTGCACCAAGCTATTGAGCCGGGCCAGTAGAACAGGGTTATTGAACACTGTGCCCGCCAGTACGGGCCGATTAAGTCGCCCCGCGGCATCGTAGGTATTGGGGCCGAAGGTGGCCGTAAGCTGCTGGCGCAGCTCGGCGTCGTTTTCCATTACCCAGCGGGCCCGCGTATCAGCGTCGTAAATGGGCACACCCAGGGCGTGAAACAAACGGCTTACGGTACTCTTGCCCGAACCGATTCCGCCGGTGATGCCGATGCGTAGCATGATACTAATAGTTAGGTTCGGAAAAGCGCCGCCTACGGCTGGGCGCCGGGCTGGGCGGGCGGCTTCGGGCTTGCCAGCGCATTTGCACCGAGGGCACCGAGGCGCGCACGCGGGAGGGCGTCTCCACGGTTACCTGGACCTCCGTCTCTTCATCGTGCCGGGCCAGGGCGTGGGGTACTACGATGTAGGGGTCGGGCAGGGCATTTACCAGGCTGGCCGGGCCACTGAACGTAACGGCCGCCGGCGTGAAGCGCGCCCTAAAGCGCCGGGCCGAATCGCGAGGGAGGGACAGATAAAGCTGCCGGGTGGCAAATCGGTCGAAGGTGAGCCGCAAGGTGTCGCCGGCCCATTCGGTTACCTGAACGTCTTCCAGAGCCGTTTGCAGGCCGCGGCGCCAAACATCGGCGGGAAGGTAGCGGGTACCGGGCAAGGGCACCGGGCGCAGTACGGCCGGTTGAGTGCCCCAGCCCATGTTGGCCCGTAGCAGGCGCCAGCCCTGGCCGGTCACCGTTACCGGCAAGGCCTCTGGGAGAGGACGTAAGGGCACGTAGCGGGCCGAGTCGTAGCGCCACGCCAGCGGATAATCCAGGCGGGTGGTGTATGTTTTGTTCAGGGCATTCATCTGCCAGAAAAAAACGGCCGCCAGCAAGCAGGCCGTCACGGCCCGGTAGAAACTGGGCTCCTGACCAGCAAAGGGACGCACAAACCAGCCCGCCAGTTGGCCTGCCCTGCTCAGTGGCCCGGCCATGACTTACGTAGTGGCTACGCCTTCGGAACTCGCATTGGTCTTGGTGCCCACCTCGCGGGCAATGGCCGAGCGGTCGAAACGCAGCTTGGTACCACGGTCCACTTCTACTACCACCGTGTCTTCGGTGAGGTCAATTACGAGGCCGTGCAGGCCGCCAATGGTGACAATGCGGGAGCCTTTGGCCAACGACTGGCGGAAAGCTTTGGCATCGGAGGCCCGCTTTTGCTGGGGCCGAATCATAAAGAAATACACCACCAGACCGATGGCTATCGGGAAGACTAGCTGCATGTAGTCCATTCCTCCGGAAGCTTGCAAAAGTAGGGTCAAAAACATGGCGTTTAGGGGGGAGCTTAGAGAGCACTGGCTGCCGTTGGGCCGTCAGTCAGAATGTTGCCTTTGATGAGAATGGTAGTGATATTGGGTTGGGTGTTGGCCCGCACCGCAATTTGCTTGCTGACGATGCCCTGCTTGCCGCGACTGTCAAACTGCACTTCCATGGTGCCCTGCGCGCCTGGCAACACGGGCGCCTTGGTCCAACTGGGCGTGGTGCAACCGCACGACACAACGGCGTCCTGAATCAGCAGCGGCGACTTGCCGGTGTTGGTGAAGGTGAAGGTGTGGCGCACCTTGCTGTCGGGCTTGATATCGCCAAAATCGAATTCGGTTTCAGTGAATTTCATCACCGGTGCGTTGGGGTTGGGCGCTTCGTCTTCGCTCACCACGTTGGGGTTGTCCACGGTGGGGTTGGCGGTGGCAGCAGCATCGGTGGCGGCGGCATTCATGCCTTCGCTACCTATTTCCGTGGTTTTGTCGGAGTTGCAGGCACTAAGCAGCAGCGCCGCAGCAAGGAAAATCTGGTATTTCATACGGGTAAAACACGCCGGAACGCGTTCAGCTAAGAGGCTGGGGGAGAACTAGGTTTTTCGGGCAACAAACGGGTGTGGGAGAGAGTGCCCGCCGCCGTTCCTTTTCAAAAAAAGTGCGGCCCCGCTTCAGCGCGTGACTAGAGCTTGGCAATGATGTTTTGGGCAAACTGACTGGTGCTGGCCTGGCCGCCCAGGTCGCCGGTGCACTCTTGCTGGTGCAGAAGGGTAGCTTCCAGCGCTTTTTCAATCTGGTTGGCCTTGGCATGCTCGCCGAGGTAGTGCAGCAGCATCAGGGCCGAGCGGAGCAGGGCGGTGGGGTTGGCTTTGCCCTGGCCGGCAATATCGGGAGCCGAGCCGTGCACGGCTTCAAATACGGCCATGTCATCGCCAATATTGGCTCCGGCCACCACACCGAGGCCGCCCACCAGACCGGCGCAGAGGTCAGACAACAGGTCGCCGAACAGGTTGGTGGTCACAATCACGTCGAACTGCTCGGGCTTGTTCACGAGCTGCATGCACATGTTATCAATGATTTTATCCTCGAATACAATCTCTGGAAACTCCAGGCTTGCTTCCTTGCAGGCGTTGAGCATCAGCGTGCCGGCCATTTTGATAATGTTGGCCTTGTGGGCCAGCGTTACTTTTTTGCGGCCGTGCTTGGCGGCGTAGGCAAAGGCCGCGCGGCATATTTTGCGCGAACCTTCCACCGTCACGCGGGCGATGGAGTCAGCAATGCCGAGGCGCTCGTCCCACATTTCCAGGCCCGAGTACAGGCCCTCGGTGTTCTCGCGGAACAGCACCAGGTCTATGCCCTCGTAGCGGGTTTTGATGCCGGCCGTGGTCTTGCTGGGGCGCACGTTCTGGTAGAGGTTGTACTTCTGACGCAGCGTCACGTTGATGCTGCGGAAGCCTTTGCCGACTGGCGTAGTAATCGGGCCTTTCAGCGCCACCTTATTCTTTTCTAAGGACTTAAGCAGCGCGGCAGGAATCAACTCGCCCGACTGGTCGAATGTGGTCTGGCCGGCGTTTTGCTCCTCCCATTGCACGGGAACCTGAGCTGCCGTAAAAATATCGGTAACGGCTTTGGTAATTTCGGGGCCTATGCCGTCGCCGGGAATAAGGGTTACTAAATGCATCTTTTTCAATAGGTGAATGAGTGGATGGGTGAATGGGTGACATGTGGAACAGCGCTAACGGATGGATACTTAGGTATCCTGCCATCAGCCCAATATTCACTCATTCACCCATCCACTCATGCACTCATTGAATTAAGCTCCCTTGCGGGAATTGATTTGATTGATAAGCTGGTCAACGTCGCCCAGCAGCTGCTCGGCTTTGGATTTGGCGTCAGAAATCACGCGCTGGCCTTCGGTTTTGGCCGAGGACTGGCCGGCGGTGTCACGGCTGGTCACGAGGCTGTCGGTGAGGTCAGCCAGCACGGAGCGGTATTTTTCGAGCTGGTAGCTGAGCCAGGAGCGGGTTTCAGTGCCGGTTTCGGGAGCGTAAAGCAAGCCAAGGGTTGCGCCGGTGAGGGCGCCGCCCGCGAAGCACAAGATGCCGGTAAGGGTTTTATTGGCCATGGTCGTCGGATTGAGAAAGTGGGAATAAGGGTCGGAAGATTCAACGGCGGGCAGGCCGGGGAAGTTGTGCAGCAAGCTAAAGCTTACCGCACAAAACTATTGGTTGTCGAGCAAGCCGCGGCCCGATTTGCGAATGTCGCCACTGGCCGCCAAATCCGTGGCCAGCTTATCCAGAATACCGTTCACGAACTGTTTGCTTTTGGGCGTGCTGTAGAGCTTGCTGATTTCGATGTATTCGTTGATAGTGACTTTGACGGGAATGCCGCGGAAAAGCTGCATTTCGGTGAGGGCCATTTTTAGAATAATCTTATCGAGCAAGGCCACGCGCTCCACGTCCCAGTTCTGGGCCGAGCCGGCGATGAGTTTCTCCATCTTGTCGTCCTCGATGAGCGTCTGCTTGTAGAGCGTTTCGGCAAATTCGCGGTCGTCGGCCCAGTTGGCCGAGAGGTTCATCAGCTCCTGCTTCTCGTCGGCACCGAAGGGGAGCATCTTCAGCGTTTTTAGCACCAGATTCCGCACGATGGGCCGGTTTTCTTCCCAGTTCAGGTCGTCGGATTCCAACTGCCGCGGCAAAGCTTCGCCCTTGAAAACATAGTCTTTATAGAAAAGACGCAGGATTTCCAGGTCGGCATCGTAGTCCATGGCGGCTTCGTCGGTAGGCTTGCCGCTGAGGTACTCACGCAGCGGCCCATCAGCTTTCATTTCCTGCCAGGCCGCACGCAACGCGTCCACTTCCTCGGCACCTTCCCAGGCCAGCTTGCGCCGGATGGTAAGGGCCTGAAGCTGCTCGTTGGTCATGAGCTTGGCAATAGCCGCGCTCTTGTGCAAACGACTAGCATCCAGCGCGTTTTCGCTCGGGCCGAGGCGCCGTCGCTCCTCGCGGCTCTGCTCTTCCTCAATCACGCCGAGTAGTGCGGCGGGCAGGTTGAGCAGGTGCAGGTACTGGTCGTGAATGCTTTCGGCGCCTACCAGCAGCTGTCCGCCGTAGAACGCGCCGTCCTTTTTCACCTGTGCTTCGAAGTAGCCGATGGCATCGGCCAACGCCGCGTCCACGGCTTTGTCGTCGGTTTTTTCGGGTAGCACGCCGGTTTTGTACCACTCGCGCAGCTGGGCTTCGCCAAGCTTGCGCTGGCCTTCGAGCTGGCGGCGGTCGGGCGCCTCTTTAGCCGACAGGTCGGGCTCAAAAGCCGCCGCGATGCGGTCCTGGGCCAGCATCAAATCGGCTCCCACCGCCTGGTGGTAGGAGTAGAGCGATTGCATGACTTTGATACGAAGGAGGCGGCGGTTGAGCATAGGTTTTCTTAAGTGGTTAGTTGTTAGTGGTTAACGCTTAGTGATTGGTTCTGAATGATTGAGGATGGAGAGTATAGCTTGCGCCGTTAGAACATCATTAATCACTGACTGTTAACCACTAGCCATTAATAAGTTGACTTCACCTTGCCCACGCTGGCGATGCGCTCCTTGGCCTGCTTGATGGCAGCGGCCTGGGGGTGCGTGCCCTCTTCTTCGGCTTTCGCCAGCACTGGGAGGGTGAAATCGTAGATTTTTTCGGTTTGGGTGAGGGCGCCCTGGCGGCTGGTGCCCACCACTTCGGAGTACACGTTGATGAGGCCGCCGGCGTTGATGAGGAAGTCGGGGGCGTACACGATGCCGCGGCGCACCAGCTCGGGGCCGTGCTGGTTTTCAACCTCGAGCTGGTTGTTGGCGCAGCCGGCCACTACCTGGCACTTCAGGCGCGAAATGGTGTCGTCGTTGAGGGTGGCGCCCAGCGCGCAAGGCGAGTAAATGTCCATTTGCTGGTCATAAATCTCGTTGAGGCCCACGGCGATGGCACCGAAGCGGGCCGCCGCTTCGTGGGCCCGGTCTTCGTAGTAGTCGGTCA
>JAYSZD010000737.1:0-1345 GCA_043738185.1 Hymenobacter sp.
GCCCAAACGCGCAGGGTCGGCTTGGTGGAGCAGCTGGCCACTTACGACCCCGACGAGTACGACGAGACGGGCCGGGGGCGCGGCGCGGCGCGGGGTTGGGCAGTCTGCAACGGCGCAAACGGCACGGCGGACCTGCGGGGGCGTTTCGTGCTGGGGGTCAACCCAAACTTTATTAACCCCTCAAACTCTCCTGTTTTCGTCCTAGGTGAAACTGGTGGCACAACACAACACACCCTGACGGAAGCAGAGCTGCCCGACCTTACGTTCAACTTGTACGGCTCGGATAACACGGACGGCGATGGGGGCTTCCCTGATTTGGGTGACGATATAAACCGCGCCGTGGTGAGCGGTGGGCGCATCAGTAGAAATGCCATCGAAACGCCCAACACCCAGGGCCTGCCTCACAATAACATGCCGCCCTACTACGTGCTGTTCCTGCGCCAGTGGATAGGACTGTAAAAACAGAAAGCCCTGACCTTTTACCGCTCTAGAGGAATTGTTTTTACTCACTGTTTTACCAGTGTTTTACCCATAAAAACAAAAACCCCCTAAACGCACAGTTTGGGGGGTTTTTAGTGGCCGCGTTAGGAATCGAACCTAAATCAAGAGCTTCGGAAACTCTCATACTATCCGTTGTACGACGCGGCCAAGGCTGGATAGGAGTGCAAAAGTAGCCGTAAAAGCGAGGCTGACCAAATTTGCGGGCACAATTCTTCGGGCCTACCGCGCTTGCTCCACAACCCAACGGGCCCGAATGCAGTTAAGCCAACAGTACGTTTCTCAATCCAACACCCCACTTTCTACACGCTTTTTCATGAAAAAGAATCTGTATACGGCCGACGCCTCGGCAATCGGTGGCCGTAGCGGCCGTGTTCGCTCGGCCACGGGCACCATCGACATGGAAATGTCGGTTCCCGAGGGCTTGGGTGGCAAAAAAAACGCGACCAACCCCGAAGAGCTGTTCGCGGCTGGCTATGCTTCGTGTTTCCAGCAGGCACTGCTCGTAACGGCCCAGAAAGCTGGCGACACCCTCGATAAGGAAAGCAAGGTGCAATGCTCCGTTACCTTGTTTCAGGAAGGCGAAGCCTACGGCCTGAGCGCCGTGCTGGACGTGGACCTGAAGAAGTTTGACGAGGCGAAAACCATTGAGATGGTGCGCCAGGCCCACAAAATCTGCCCCTACTCGGTGGGCACCCGTGGCAACATGGAAGTGGAGTTGCGCGTGATGGGCAAAGCCATTCCGGTGAAAGCCGAAGAGAATGCGGGGGTTGAAGGCAATTAGTAACTGCCGTTACGCAATTGGTGGTAGCGCGAACGTTGTAGTTCGCGTTTACGCGGCTTTAAC
>JAYSZD010000738.1:0-24382 GCA_043738185.1 Hymenobacter sp.
GGGGTATGCGCATACCCCCACAAAAATAGGGTCGGCGCAAAACTGCTGAAAAATGCCTTTGCGGTGCATTCAGCAGGTTTATGTCAAAAAACAGAGCCATATCCCCACAAAAATAGGGTCAGCGCCCACGTGCCTTAACTCACTTTTTTCCCTGTAAAAAGTCAAGAATTTTCAAACTCAAAAAAAACTACTCAAGAACTAGTAGTTTACTTAGTTTATAACTATTATATAGTTTACGGGTGCTGTAACTACTTGATTTACTTTTAATTGTAAGGGTATTTCCCCACAAAAATAGGGTCATACCCCCACAAAAATAGGGTCATTTGGCCTTGATACCCCCACAAAAATAGGGTTATATCCCCACAAGAGTAAAAAGGTGTGGGGAAATGCGGAATAGAAGCTTATATTTGTCAGGTCCCAAATTTATCTTCATCAGCTATGGAGTCGGTTTCTGTCACAGCTCTACCGCTGGTCGTACAGCATAATGCACTGGTTAACGCGCGATTCAACATGTCAGCGCTGGAAATGCGATTCTTCCTGGCCTTGCTAAGCCGCATTGGTCGGGACGATGACAGCTTCGCGGTATGTGAGGTGCCCGTACGGGAAATATGCTCTAGTAGCGCCAGCAATGCCATCTACAATGAGGTTCGCGAGATGGTACGCAGCATTGGTACACGCGCACTTTTCATTGAGGCCCTGAGCCCGGATGGCAAGCGAGTGAAAGACCCGGACGTACTGACTCTGCCTCTTATGGGCCGTGCTTACTACCGCCGCAAGACGGGAATGGTGGAGGCGAGCTTTAATGAGAATATCCGCCCGTATCTGCTGGAGCTGCGCGACAACTTCACCAAGGCACAGCTTAGTCAGCTGCTGAAGCTAAAGAGTCCTGCGTCGCACCGAATCTATTGGCTGCTTCGTGAGTACGCAGCATTTGGCAAGCGGGTGATTGGCCTGGCGGAACTGCGCAATGTGTTGGGGCTGACTACTGAATACCTAAATCGGTTCGACCACTTTCGCGACCGGGTATTGGACCGTGCCCAAATGGAATTGGCGCAAACAGACCTGCCCTTTACCTACGAAGTCATTAAACAGGGGCGAGTCATTACTGAAATTCGCTTTTTGTTTGCGCCAGTCGGAAGTGTTACTCTTGCTTCAGCCGCTGAACCAACGGGCTGGGAAGCTACCGTGTTAGCGGCAGGTGTAGGAGAGAAGAGCCTGCCTGCAATTCGCTTGCAGTTAGAGGGTGGGATGTATGACGAAGGATACATCAATTTCGTATTGCAGACCGTCCGGGCGAAGGTGTTGCAAGGGAAAGTGAAAAAGGAGGGAGGAGCTGTCTTTAAAGCGCTTACAGAAGGGTATTTGCTGGAAGAGTACCGCAAGCAGGTGGCTAAAGCACAAGTAAAACAGCAGAAAAGCGCTAAAAAAGTTATGGCTGATTCAAGCGTAAGAATCCGCTTAGAAGATGCTGAAGCTGCTTATGAAACTATGCGTAAGAAAGGTAAGGCGCCGGCTTCATTCGCTGAAAATGTAGAACAAATCTATCTAAGTCAAGGGTTTGCGTTAGTACAAAACGGGTCAGAGAATTGGTTGATCAAAGAGTAAAAGCTAATTTGCTACTAAAAGTACAAGTCGCTCCAGTGTCAAAAAGTAGCCCCAGTATAAAGGCGGGTCGTGGGGGTATAAAAGGGTACTGCGCGTAGGGGAGGAGTGTGCTATTTTGTGCTTTGCTACTTGCAGTTGATCAATGCGTTAGATTACGTAAGGTTGGGATTGCGTACGAGAGGGTGCCACCTGGTGGTGAGGGGCGCTGCGACAACGCAACCTGGGCACGATCGCTTTATTATCATAAAATTTATTTGATCACCCTAGGTTTCATACGCCATTGCCCTCTAATGCTGGTGGCTTCGTGGCTAAATTCCCACTCGTGCTCGTCCTTCGGTTGGTCATTGGTGTGCTCGACGTACAGGCTCAAAAACATGGTTAGCGAAACGCAGGACCTCGGCCTTAAACGCTTCGTCGTATTTACGTCGTTGGTTGGGCGACGTCCCACTCGATTTGGTTGCCATAACACGTCCTGCTTCAGTCCGCCTTGTCTAGACCACTTCAATGTGCCCCCAACTCCAAGCCCGTTGTTTTGTTGCCTAACTCAACTGCATCAGCACTAGACCACCTCACAGTTTCTTATCCAATCTCTTTGCGCACCACATCAACGCAACGCTTGGGCGAGTAAACAAAAAGCTAAAAGGTCTTCAAGGGGCTTGTCTATACTATTAAAATACATTAACATTGTATTCTATTCAATAGACGGACAGTAGAAGCAATACGCTTTTATAGTATTCCATCCCTAGTGTCTTTCCCCAATTCTACCCTTTGAAAGTTTTCCTTTCTGCCGTGCTGGCCATGCTGTCATTAGCAGTGGCCTACCTTTTCTACCATCAGCCCCCCCAAATTGCTTACGTAGATTCAGCTAAAATGCTGAATAGCTACCAAGCCATGATTGACGGACGTGCGGCCTACCAAGTCAAGTACCGCGCGTGGCAGATTAATATTGACACCTTATCCTCCGGGATTCAGCAGGCTATCAAAGATTACGAGCGTAATGCCGCCGTCATCTCTACCCAGGAGAAGTTACGGGCTCAGGCGCTGCTTGCTGCTAAACAGAAGCAGTTTGCAGAGTACCAACGTGCGGTGAATCAGAACGCTCAGCGCGAGGAAGCTCAGTCAAACGAGAAGATAATTGCGGCGGTCAATGCTTTCTTGGCGCGTTATGGCAAAGAACATAACTACGACCTGATTCTTCTGGCCTCGCAGGCCGGCACTATCGCCTACGCCCGTCCCGCCCTTGACTTGACGGATGAGGTAGTAGCCGAGCTTAATAAGGAATACATCAAGGACAACAGCAGGCAATGAGACCAGTGGCCAGATTGCTGTGGGTACTACTGTTCGTAATCAGTGGCTGCACCCGTGAGATGACCAGCCGTGAGCTGGATGCCTACTTGGCAAACACCGAACACGGGCTTACACAGAAGCAGGAAGTAGGCGACCTTACCATCGAAGTCATGTATCGGCCCACGTCGGCAATGGCTGTAGTAGATGACCAAAAAGGGCAGGAGTTTTTGGCAGCACAATACTACCTGCTATCAATCAGCAGGAAAGGCACAGAAGCGTTAGACCCAACCAGGGGATTCTCTGCCTTCAGCTCGTTACTCCAAACCCTTGCTTTCCGTCCAAGTGAGTACATGGTGCTTACTACCTCTAAGGGAGATACGCTCTCTCCCAACAACTCCATCTTGGAGCGGACTTACGGTATGGGAGCAAGCACCCGGGTTTTAGTTGCCTTTCCGGCGTTGCCCAGCGGGACACAGGCAGATGTGCAATTCCACCTAAATGAATTTGGTCTTCGCACAGGCAATCTATGTTTTCCTTTTAAACTACAGGACATTCAGGACATACCAGCGCTGAAGTCATCAAGTACTCAGACCAAGTAGCAATCCCCCTCGGGCAGACGCACTATAGCCTATGAAACTTCTCTACCGGCCTCAAATCTTAAAAAGCATTGCTACATTCCTTCTATTGGAGGTGGTTACCCAACTCGCGGCACCAGGCTTAGCATACGCCTTAACATCCGGTCCTACTGCTCCCGAAGCGACTAGCTTCGAGCCGGTTGACACAACCGACATGGTTGACCTGACATCTGGGGATTTCACCTATAGCATTCCGCTTTTAGAAGTTCCCGGCCCCGAAGGCGGCTACCCCCTGGCCTTGTCTTATCACGCGGGTATCCAGCCCAACGAAGACGCCTCCTGGGTTGGCTTGGGTTGGTCATTAAACCCCGGCGCCATCAACCGCAACGTTAATGGCCTGGCTGATGACCATGAAAATTTAACCCAAACCCGCCGGGATTATTGGGCAGGAGGCGCAACCAGTACTACATCCGTTGGTGTGAGCGTTGGTATTCCAGGCATTCCTGCAGGCGTGTCATTTGGTCTGTCTTTCTCGCAAGATACTTATCGCGGGTTCGGGGTGGGCACAGAGATGGGACTTAGGACTGGGTTTGCATTCGGAGATGAAGCCGAAGGTGCTTCCCTGGGCTTAAACGCAAGCATCTCCACAGATGGCTATGGTAACTCCAATGCTGGGATAGGTGTAGGTATTTCGGCTTTGCACAGCAGTGGAACAAAGGCCACTTTGGGTATGAGTGCAAGTACATCTGGAGGATTCGGCATCAACGCCGGTGTCAGTAACAGCGCGCTGAATATTTCAATGGACTCCAGGTCCTCAAGTCCCTCCCTATCCGTTAGTGGTGCAACAGCGATGGTCGAAAACAACCGCGCGGGAACTATTCAAACGGAAGTGTCAAGTTTTGGGGTTTCCATCCCTTTCCCTGGCGGGTCAGTATATCTGAAACACAGTAATGTTCGCTATTGGTCCGATGAAACTGTTGATGTGATTGCGAATGGCAGTTTGTACTCTCCGCAAGCCTACGTATCAAATAGTGGCGGCTCCTCTGCCAATTTTAACAATAAAGCATTTGATACATATCGTCTTCTGGACCCTGTAAACTCCAATATATACGAAAACTCCGACCCAAATAAATTGCAAGGAGGGAGCTACTCCGACTACGACAACTATGTGGTTTCTGCGCAAGGATTAGGCGGTAGCATGCGCCCCTATCGGTATCAAGAGGCGCTGTACAGTCAGAATATGGTAGTTAATGGGATACCCCAAATACAAGATTACCCACTTCCATGGATTAACAAACCAGCATTTTTCCGATTCGAAAATGATTTCTCGAATCAATACCGACAAACCAGTACGGGGAGCTTAACCAGTGGTCCGTACACCTATCAAAATACGTCATTAGACCACGTACGCTACAATTTTGATACTCAGCCCCAGCGTGGTGAAGCTAATGGCCTTGGGTACGATGCAAATAACAACCGAATTGCCGGATCCAAGTCAATTGAATACTACACCAACAAACAAATCATTGATGGTCAAGCCAAAAATAATGGTTTCATTAATCAACAAGCGAAAGGCTTTGTCCGGGATTATAACAGCCAGATAGGCGGATTCTCCATCACAAACGCCAGCGGGGTGACTTATCACTATGCATTACCCGTCTACTCCTTCAATGAGTACTTCTACATGCAAAAAGTGGGCGATAGCGGCACCCGAAATACCTTATTCAAACCGAATAAGTACGCCTATACCTGGTATTTGACGGCCGTGACGGGACCTGACTTCGTGGACCGGAACTCGGATGGACTGGCTAACCAAGGCGACTGGGGTTATTGGACC
The DNA here is from genome assembly GCA_043738185.1 of Hymenobacter sp. Classification (GTDB taxonomy): domain Bacteria; phylum Bacteroidota; class Bacteroidia; order Cytophagales; family Hymenobacteraceae; genus Hymenobacter. The sequence continues at coordinate 5,305 of JAYSZD010000738.1, forward strand.
GTATTCAACCATGGTAAATGGGTGGACAATTACAAATGGCGCAACCCATCCGAGGGATTTCACCGGGATACAGACGCTTCTTTTGAAAGCTTTTCTCTTGGTTTAAAAGAAATTTATTATTTGAATTCCATCGCGACTCGCACCCACACGGCGATTTTTATTAAATCGTTTCGCGCTGATGGCAAAGGAACGATGGACATGGGTGGCTTTTTACGCGACCGCGTAAGCATATGCCCTCCTACCGGCGGTTCCTGCAGCACTAGATACATTTATCCAAGCCCTCAATTAAAGCTTGACCGCATCATTATATTAGAAAACAAACATCTAATTAATAATTTAGAAGAGAGGTCTGCCTTGTATAATAGCGAGGAGTTGACGTACAATAACGGAGGTCCTACCTACTCTACAACAGGTAAGCGTGTCCTTGGCAGAAACATAATTGATGCAGCTGATTACACAGCCACACCTGATTTATTAAATAAGTCGGTTGGCTCATGCATTTTTAATTATAATTATTCATTAAGCCCTAATACTAGTAATAGCTGGGACGAATCGGGTGATGCCTATACTATGTCAAATGCGGCACTTTTACAGGGCTTACCCTCGTATACATCAATCCAACTAAGCGGCAAACTGACCTTAAATCAAATGCAAACTTTTGGTCATGGAGGAAATGGTGCTTTGCCACCCACGAAGTTTGGGTATGAAATCCCACAGAATGATAAGCCAAGAGGCTCTATATTAATTGGTGAAATAATTAACTCTCAAGGGTACGTTCTGCTTGGTACAAACTCACCCTTCGGCTTAGGAGATTTATTGGAGTTTAACGTCGATGGCCGGCGGATATGCTGCGCTTTAATCAAAAGCGAGGGCGGGGATAACTATCTAGCGCGGTACATCGGCTCAACCCCACCGCAAGGCACCTATGTAGCATCGCTAACAAAGAACCCTCCCTATGCAAAAGAGAGCTATGATATGTGGGGCATGTTCAAGAGTGACTTCGACACTGATTTAGCAAGTTTGACGGGGTATGATGAAACAATGGCCAGGGCCACGAGTACCGTCTCGGCCAAAAACACGGATGTGTGGTCCCTACGCACAATTCAGACGCCCCTGGGAGGAATCATTAAGATTAAATACGAAAGCGATGACTACCGCACAGTAGTTATTAAGCGCCCCCAGATGATAGCAAACTTTGGCTATGGCAAATGCACAAGGGTGGGGTTTACCGGTCGTAATTATTCGTTGGTTTTGGGTTCCAGATTATCTGTACCTGTTTCGAGCATATTCTTTGCTGGACAAAAAGTATTACTCTCTGCGGTACTTGGTGATTTTTCAGAGCTCGAACCGGGTTGGACAGTAGGAGATGCAAGAGCCCTAAAGGATAAGTTAATAACTATTTATCAGGTGTCAGACAATGTTGCAGGACAAACAAATGTTATTTATTTTTCAGATGATACTAATTCTTTGGATGTAAGCTCGAATGGTATCCAACTATCAGTGTATATGGGGCACTTGACACTCAACGACCAACCCAGCATTTCGTTCGGAGGAGGCATTAGAACCAAGGAAGTATCATTTATAACGAACACTGTAGCCAAGTCAACAAATTACTCCTATCAGAATAACGATCTCCCTTCAGGAGTGACATCATACGAGCCAGGCTCTTACCTGCCGGTCAAAAAGCAAGATATAGATTACACAAATGGCACGGTCCCCAATGGCAGCATAGCCACAAAACAGTATGCATTAGATTATTACGCATCACTACCCAAGCTTTTATCTCTTGCCCGTATTCTACCTGCACCGGGTATAATGTACGAGTACGTAACGGTCAATGAAACGGTGAAGCGTAGTGGCGAGGCGGAACTGATCTCGCCGCAAAAAACAATCTACCAATTTGAGGTGCTGAAGCCCAATATGATTGATATACTGACAATATCTTCATCGTCCAGTTCTCATTATGACGCCTATTTTCGTTCCAATTTTGATGTCAAAACGCGCGAAGTAGCAATTCATGATTTCAGCACACGAATTGGACGATTAAAGCGACGCACTGCCTACACTACACGAGCTATTGTCCGACCTGATGGCTCAGAATACGACGCGGATGCCAAACTAAATGAAACTGTTAATCATTATCTGCATGATGACTTAAACAATTCAAGCTTGTCCGACAATATTTCTGGCTATGCGACCAAGATGAATCAGTTCAATAATATTGGTATGATTCAGGAGACGACCGGCGATTCACGTATGGTAAATAAATCGAGTAACGGTGGTGGGTATGGGTATGACAAGCTGGTCATTATGAGCGGGCGCAAGTCTTATCCAGTTGTGATGACAGGTACCACTACTACTGACTACAAAACCAATATAAGCATCACTACTGAGAATAAGCAGTTTGACTTCCTATCCGGTGAAGTAACTAGCATGCTCTCCACGGATGGTTACGGCAACCGCATGCTGAGTGAGAGCACCCCTGCCTACCGTAAATACCCGGCTTTGGGACCCAAAATGGGCACTAACGGTAACCGTAACATGCTCACCCAGACTGCGGGCGCCGCTACTTTCAAAGTAGACGCCCAGGGAACCAAGCAGGGGCTCATCGGGGCCACTGCCCAGACCTGGAGCACGGGGGTGGCCATTATTGGTACTACTCCCACCACGCCCGAAGCCCGTGGCTCCCAAGGCATCTGGCGCCCGCAGTCAACCTACTCTTGGATGCCGATCAATACCACCGCCGATGGCCTCACGCCTTTATCAGGCGCCAATGCCTACACCGACTTCTTCACGGGCGGGGCCATAGCGCCTTGGAAAAAGACTTCCGAAGTAACCTTATATGACATTTATTCCAGTGCGCTGGAAGCGACTGACATTAATGGAAAGTACGTGGCCACCAAGAAAGGCTACGATCGAAGCAGGGTTTTAGTATCCGGTGGCCCTGCCTCCTATAACGAAATTGCCTATACTGGGCTAGAAGACGCCACCACTACCGGCGCCCAATTCAGCGGAGGCATTGACCCCGTGGGGCCCGGTTTTCTCGCTGGTGACGCCAGCATCGTGACGGACGCCGCTCGGACTACGGGAAATGTTCATACAGGCATCAAAAGCTTTAAGCTCAACGCGACTAAGCAAGGGTTGTCTTATTCAGTCCCAGCAGGAGCTGCACAACTTAACAAAACCTACCGGGCCAGCGTGTGGACGAACCACTCCGCAGCGCAATTGCGCTGTGCAGTTAATGGGACCGTAACCAAAACCGCTGTTGTTAACACCCAAAAGCAAGCCAATGGCTGGTACTTACTTGAACTTGTAATCCCACCCCTCACAACAAGCCAGCAGTCGTTGCGTGTGTACTGCTACAACAACAGCACGACCACCCCGGTCCACTATGACGACTTCCGGTTTCAGCCGATTGATGCTCAAACCATTGCTTATGTGTATGATGCGCAGACCGGCCAGTTAACCCATACCCTCGACAACAATAACCTCTATATTCGCTACGAGTACGATGCGGCCGGCCGCCTGACCAAGACATTCCGTGAGACATTTAAGTATCAGGCCAAGCTCGTAAACGAGGTGAATTACCAATACGGCCCCAGCCGCCCCGCCCTGGATGATGTTGCTCTGGCAGTAACCCCGCCATCCACGAGTCGCAGTGTTCAGGTCACCGTGTCACTGCCCAGTGCCTTGTCAACCAACCGTACGATTCAATACAGTCCGCAAAGTGGAGTGGCTTACGCGACCGTTAATAATCCTGTTTTCACGGTGAATTACAGTAGTGCAGGGACTTATTGGTTACGCGTCAAAGTAACGGATGGCGAAGGCAAACAGCGCGAATTGGTTCGCAAGGTTGCAGTTCCTTAAGGGCCAATAGACCACTCGCATATGAAGACTCTTGTTACTTGCCTGCTGCTGTTTTGCTTCTTGGTTTACAGTAAGACGGCTGCCGCCCAGAACGTAAGCGGCGCAACTACTATCGTCCCCGGTCAAAGCTACTCCTACTCCTACCAAGGCCCTAGTTGCTACGGCTATCCCCAATACAGTTGGCGCGTAGAAGGTGGGGTCGTCACCGCTGACGATTACGCCGGTAATATCACGGTCACTTGGAGCTGCTCAGCTACAACGCGCAATATTTACGTGGACCTGAGCTATGAGGAATATGATGGTGAATATGGCTATTACTATCCCGTATATTGCGGCAGCGGGTCGCTGTCTAATTTTACTACGGCACCTCCCATCCCGGGAAATATTTCGCTTTATTACGCAAACTCGTTCTCCAACTATCTGCCTTCCAACACAATATGCCCGAATCAAGTCTTCTCCTTGGGTTATGACGCTTCACAGGGAGTGCAACAAGTTAGTTGGTCTAGATGGGATGGGGTTACTTGGCAGCCTGCTGGCACTTCCTCTGCTCCCAATTTAACCAAAGAATTTCCTGGTATTTCGGCCCCCACCACTTACAGAGCCCAGCCCATTGCCTGCGGTGGGGTACAGCTTGCGGCCCAAACTTTTGTTGTTCAGCTTGTAGACATTACGGTAGCCGCGGGAGTAGCGTTGGGCTCCCGCGATGTTTTGTTCGCGGCCAATGAAGGTATCATTACCCTTGCAGACTATAACGGCGGCATTATTATGAACTGGCAGCGGTCAACCGATGCCGGCCTTACTTGGACTGATTTGCTCGAAAACACCGAAGAACTATCTTTCAGCAGTTTAACGATTACCTCATTATTCAGAGCTAAGCTATATTACCTACCTTGCCAAACCTTCCTTTATTCCCAACCCTGCACCATACGAGTGGATATGCCAGCCAACAGTTTGAGTTGGATAGAGAACAAATCGTATGACGGCAGCACGCAACTAGTAAGCAATTCACGGGCTTATTTTGATTTATCGGGCAGATTACTACAGTCGCAAACGAAGAATATTTCGCGGGGCACCATTTTGGCAGTGCAGCCGCTATTCAGCCGCTACGACCAAGCTGTTGGCTCAACCCTGGCCGCTCCCATACTTGAATCTACGTTCACTTATAAGCCCCGATTTGTCACCCCTGCTTTCAATCCTTCCGTGGCCTACAATTACAACCACTTCGATGGTACGCCCGTGGGAAAAGACGCCGGTACGCTTGGTTGGTATTATAGCACGAGCAACAATTTAGAGCCTTCCACTGCCACTACTTCATACCCGTATTCGCGCACCGAGGAAGCCCCCGACGGTAGCACGGGCGTTGTCCGGTCCTCCGGGGTAGGGGAGGTGTTCCGGATAGGTCAGGGTAAAGAAAACGTGCAAGGAAGCTTTGGGGTCCGGTCTGAACTTGTCAACTATGCTCAGCTGCGGAGCCGTTACTTCCCGAATGCGGTGGCTGGCGAGCATCCTGTGAGATTCAGCGACAACGCCACCCAACAAGTCAGCATCAATTCCAACGGACAAAAAGCGATAAGCTTTCAAGACAAGGAAGGCCGCACCCTGATGACGGCGCGGCCAGGCACATTGAATAATTGGCTAACGGCAGCCAATACAGTGGAGATAGGCTGGCCTTATTCCCTTGCTAAAAATGCGAACGAATTCTATGAAAATGCGGTGATAGAAGCCACTGCTGACATTGTCGTTTACGATGCGCAGAACATTCGCTTGTTTACCGGCCATGCCCGGGACTATAACGCAACCCTGAGCGCACGAGCGGGTTCATGTCGCATATATTGCAATGAGCCCTTTCGTGTCATAACGGGTCGCATTTTGAATGCGACGACCATGCAGCCCCTGAGTTGGAATTCAATGTATGAATTGCCGGCTGTTAAACGGGAAGCTTACGCTTATTTTAACTTCTATACCTTTTCGACCGGTGCCACTTCGGTATCCCCGATAATAAGCGGTTCCGAATATACGGTCACGAATACCTCGACGGGTGCAGATGTTTCGGCTGTTTTTCGCAGCGGTTCCGGCACCATTCCTGCGGGGTTTTACCAAATCCGCATCATCCACGGTGCGGTTACCCTAAGCTACCGGAATGACTACCAGGATATTTCTTACAATTTCTACAATCAGAAAGGGCAACTGCTCGGTAGCCTCGCACCCAATGGCGCCAAGCTGGTTATTGCGAATTCCTCTGCCTACCCAACCGTAGCCTCCCTGCCTTTCTACACGAGCTACGAGTACGATGTTCAGGGCCGATTGCTGGCCCTGAACGAGACGGAAGCTGGTCGCACGCAGTACTACTACCGGGCCGATGGCACCATTCGGTTCTCTCAGAATGCCAAACAGCGTCCCCTTGGACACTTCTCCTACACGAATTATGACGACGTCAGCCGCCCGGTAGAAGCCGGGGAGTGCCGGCCCGCCAGCCCTACGTACTTCACGACCCTGGTCGAGTCGGCCGGGTTTGCTGCCATCCTGGAAAGCACGGCTTCCCGCGGAGGTTTTGCCCTGGAGCATCCGCGGCAGGACGTTATCCTAACTGCCTACGACTTGCCAGTTACCACTCCCAGCGTGGGCGCAACATACACGCAGGACTACTTAGCTGGGCAGGTCTCCAATACGCGCAAATATGCCTTGTTTAATGCGCAAACCAACGCTGGCACCATCACCTCGCAAACCTGGTTCAGCTACGATGAGCAGGGCCGCAGCAAGTGGGTCATCCGCCAGCAGTTCGGCCAGGCCGCGCACACGTTGGATTACGACTACGACTTCAACGGCAAGGTGCTCTCAGTCTGCTACCAGCGCAACAACCCGGCGACCCGCTTCACGCACTATTACAGCTACGACGCCGACCAGCGGCTCGCTGAGGTAAGCACCAACACCGCGGACCCGAGTGCCGCTCCCCAGCCCAAGAAAGTCCAGGCAACTTACGCTTACTACCTACACGGCCCGTTACGGCGCATGGTAATAGGCGGAATGCAGGGAGTGGACTACCTCTACACCGCCCAAGGCTGGCTTAAATCCATTAACGGGATTCAACCGGGCAGCGACCCAGATGGGTTCGCCTCGCCGGCCGATTTATTCAGCCAGGAGTTGGAGTACTACGCGGGCGATTACTACTCGGCCCGGCGCCCGCAAGGCACCGTTGCTTCCACGGGCAACCACCCCGAGCGATTCGACGGGACCGTGCGGGCGCAGGTGTGGCGCACGCCCAGCCGGCCGGCGGCCATGAACGGCTACGGCTACCGCTACGACGAGCGCGGCCACCTCAGCCACGCCGACTACGGCGCGCTCATCCTGGGCACCAACGGCAATGCCAGTTTTACCCCCGACCTGACCCGGTTTCAGGAGGGCAACTTTACCTACGACCCCAATGGCAACCTGGGCGACCTGCGGCGCACGGGCCGGCCCACCGTCAACCTGATGAATATCAAGTACGACTACGTGGCCAATACCAACAAGCTGGCCCGCGTCTACAACCCGGCAACGTCCGCAACCACCATCAGCTACGGCTACGATGAGTTGGGCCAAATGACCAGCCAGTTGGAAACGGGGAAACCCAAGTACTTTACCTACGACGTGTCCGGCAAGGTCACCGACGTGCGCCGCGCCGCTGGCAATAACGCGGCCGACTTGATTGCCCACTACGACTACGACGAGTACGGCCAGCGCATCCGCCAGGTCGTCTACAACGCCCAGCAGGTAGCCGAAACTACCCAGTACGTGCGCGATGTCGCGGGCAATGAGGTGGCCTCTTACTACATTGCCCCCAACACCACGGCCCTGCTGCTGGCCGAGCAGCCCGTGTACGGGGCCGCCCGCGTCGGCCTGGTGCGGCAGCCCCGCGGCGAGGAGCCCCGCGCCGAACTCTATGAGCTGAACGACCAGTTGGGCAATACCCGGGTGGTTTTCCAGGCCCCGCGCACGGACACGTACCTCTTGACCATGGAAATGGACAAGGTCACCCAGGAAAAGAAAGACTTCCCGACGCCTACTGCGGCCACTTACGATGCCGTGCGCAGCAAAGACTATGCGCGGGGCGACACGCCGGACGGCAGCGGGTGGGCCATACGGCTCATTAATCAGATTGGCCCGGGCAAGAAGCTGGCCATTGCTCCCGGCGACGAGGTTCGCCTGGAGGTGTGGGCCGGTTACCCGGCAGTTCCGGGAGGTGTTATTCTGGGGCGTGCTGCCGCCACACCTCTGAAACCGGGGCTGCTAGCCGGCGCTACCTTGCTCACCCAGACGCCCCAACGGCCGCAAGCCGAAGGGCCCGGTACCCGCCCCCTGCCCGCCTGGCAGCGCCTGCTGAGCCAGGTTAGCCTGGGCGTTGCCATTCCGCTTACGGCCCGGCAACCCAAACTTCCCCCAAACCTGACTGCGGCTTCTGCGCGGGCTACTGCTGCTCCTAACGCCGTCTTGCGCTACACGCTCCGTCTGGTGCGCGATGGCAGCGTGGTCAATCAGGGTTCGACTGCCGTCACCTCCTCGGCCCAAGGAACATGGGCACCGCTGAGTCTAAATGTCAACGTAGCCATTGAGGAACCCGCTGAACTAGAGGTATGGGTGCAGAGCAACGATACGGCACCCATCTATTTCGACGACTTGAAGATTGAACATCAAGTCGGGTCCCTGGTGGCCGAAAACCACTTCTACCCCTACGGTCAACGCAACGACGCTCTGAGCTGGACCCGGCCGTACCTGCGCAGCTACGGCCGCGGCTACCAGGGCCAGAATACTCGCTTTGACGAGGAAACGGGGTATGATAACTTTGAGTTGCGGCTGTATGACTCCCGCATCGGGCGCTGGCTGAGCACAGACCCGATGGGTCAGTATCATTCACCATATGTTGGAATGGGAAATAACCCGGTTAATCGGGTCGACCCTGATGGTGGATTTGACTGGTGGACAGACTTTTGGGGTGGTATTCATCATAGCCCTGATGTTAAATCCCAAGCTAGTACTCCATTGGGAGGGACTTACCGAGGTGAGACTGTCAGTTTACCTGCGGAAGGAGGAGCTTCGTTTCAAGGGGATAGCCACGGCCACGGATGGTTTCAATTACCTGAGGCTAGTCTTACTGGCACTGGTGGATTTCAATTGTCTCCGGAGGAAGCTGCTGGCTATCATTCTGTTGCAAACGGCGGAGCACAGATGACGGCTTTTGCGTTCGAGGCAATGATACCTTGGGGTAGGTTGATGAAGGGTGCAGTTATGGTAGTCCAAGCCTATCGAGCCGCCCAAATAGGCTCACATACGGCTCAAGTAACTAGGATTTTGATGCCTGGAGGCAAAGTTATTGGCAGTCAAATGGCTAATAACCGTCTGATAAGAACAGTGACTCCAGCTAAAGCATTATCTATTGTAAGTAGATTAATACATAGTGGTGCTAAATTGGCACCAAAACAACCTTTGAACCCATCAATGACATTGTATAATCTGCCTGGAGGAGGTACTTTCGGCGTGCGAACTGCGGTAAGCTCAAATTCAATTAAGCTAGGAAGTACCGGAGCCATTGACATAAATATACCAGGAATCCCAATTAAAAATATTAAGTTCTGATGGAAAAATTTATTGTCTGGGAGAGACAATGCTTAGAGGACTTAAGCTTAGATTTTGTGCCTTTGCATGATATAGTTAGATTATTTTCAGGTTTTGAAAAGCTATTACCAACAGAAAGTGAGTACTTATTGGCATTGGAGTTCTTAGAATACATGATGAACAAGTACAATATCATATCATATGAAGGACCTGGCAATCAAGTAATTACTAAGTCCACAACAGAACTAATTCAATGGCTAAAAGCAATGTGGTATATCGGAAAATATGAAGAAATAAATTATGAGATATGGTTTGAAACAATAAACAATTAAGTCCCCTTGAATCTATTTGTGCTTTCTTCATGAACCCGATACTCTTTCTTACTGCTCTTTTACTTGGCAGCCTACCTGTTCATGCCCAATGGACCAGCATCGGTCCCGGTGGGCAGTCGCTTTCCTCCATTTCCTTCTACGACGCCGAATACGGCTGGACCTGCGGCTCGAGCGGTGCCCTCTACCGCACCCTGGACGGCGGCGCCTCGTGGACCCGGCTTACAAACTTCGAGACGCCCGGCTCGATTAACCGTCTGCGCTCCGTGGGCCTGCCCTCGGCTCGGAGTGTGTACCTGATTACGGAGACGCCCCTCAATCCCCAGCCCACGGTCATCTACACCAGCAGCACCCGCGACGCGCCCTTTGAGGCGGACCAGTTCGGCACCTTTAACCGCTTTGTGTACCACCACAACGTGCCCACCAACTTGCTCGTCGGCGATAACGGCACGGCGCGCGTTTCCGGGGCATTGGGGGGACCGTGGCAAAACACGCCCAGCGGCACCCAGGTCAACCTACGCGACGGCGATTGCCCCGTCGACGGCCTGTGCTATGTTGTAGGCGACGGCGGGGCCATCCGCCGCACCAACGCCACGGCCACCGGCTTCACCGGCCAGAACAGCACCACCTCCCAGCGCCTCAACGGCGTCTATTTTGCCAGCGCCACCCAGGGCATCGCCGTGGGCCACAACGGCACCGTGCTGCGCACCGCCAACGGCGGCACCACCTGGACGCGCATTCCCGTCCCCACCACCGTCAACCTGCACGACGTGTGGCTGATTGACGCCCGCGTCGGCATCGCCGTGGGCGAACTGGGCACCATCCTGGTCACCACCGACGGCGGCCTTACCTGGCAGTTGGAGACCTCCGACACCTTCGAGACCTTGTACTCGCTCACCGCCACCGCCGACGGCGCCCACATCTGGACCGCGGGCGACGGGGGTACGGTGCTCAAGCGCGGGGCCATTCAGGTGCCAGTCGTTACATCCACCCACCCGGCCGCCTTCGGTCAACCCTGGCAAGCCTACCCCAACCCGTTCACTACCGCACTAACTATTGAGCTGCCCCGCGTTGGAGCACAGGATTTTGTGGTTACCGTACGAGATGCCGCAGGCCGGCCCGTCCACCGCGAGGTAGTGGCCGCCAGTTCAAGCACCCATCCGCTTACCTTGCCGACCACGCTGCCCCCCGGTATCTACGTGCTGCAGCTCCTGGCCAACAACCACCTGTCGGAAACGCGCCGTCTGGTAAAGCTGCCCTGAGTGCCAACCCAGAGCCTGGTATACTCTAATTGGAGGTCGCCTATCCCACCACACACACAGCCAATCTTTATATGAAGAGAGCGCCGATGGTGAAGCAACCGAAAGTGCAACCTGGCGACTCCTTTCATCACTGATAATCACTCGGAACAGCTTTCCATGCAACCTAAACCTACCATCACAACACTGTTCGCCTTGATGCTGGCCACTTCCGCTGCTCAGGCGCAAGCTACCTTCAGCATCGGGCCCCGCGTGGGGTTCCAGGCCGTTACAGCTCCCTACGATGACGAAATTCGGCTCCCTTTCAGCGACCGGTCTTTCAAGTCCGGCTACCGCACTGGCCTCGAAGCTGGCGTAATGGCCAACTTTGGTTTTGGCCGCTTCGCCATTCAACCTTCCGTGCTCTATTCTCAGAAGGGAAACCACCTCGAAACCCGCTTTACCAACTCGTTTCCGACTGGCGACCAAAGTTTCCGAGACTTCGATACCCAGTACCGGTTTAATTACTTGACGTTGCCCCTCAACGTTGCCTACACCCAGGAGCCCGACGGCCAGGGCTTCCAGCTCTTTGCCGGTCCTTACCTGGCTTACCTGCTCAACGGCCGCTACACTACCGACATCACCGAGTCGTCCACGTTTTCCGGCCTAGTTTACACCTCCAGCGCCGAAGGCGAAGTGGAAGGTAGCGGTTCAGAGCAGCTTGTGGATATTACTGGTACTAGTGCCCAGCGGCTACAGTACATCCGTCAGGTCGACTACGGTTTTCAGGCTGGACTAGGCTACCGGCGCGGGCCAGTGTTAGTGCAAGCCACCTACAGCCAAGGTTTGGGCGATGCCGGCGTAGAGCTGCGGTTCGGAGGCTCCAGCGGTGCCCTAACACCATTTGCCCGCCCCACCTTCCGTAATCGAAACTTCCAGGTAGCGCTGGCTTATTTAGTTGGCGATAAGTAGAAAACATATTTTCTGCAAGCCGCATGCTGTTGGGATGGGTAGATGATGCCAATTACCCATTCTGGGGGAACTATGTACTAGAAGCCTTGCCCGTCACAAAACCAGTTGGACCCTAACCAAGCCGACCAGCGCTCCATACCGTTATTTTTAGTACTACTATTGTTCTACACTAAGAAGGCCAGCTGGATTGCTTAAATCCATGCTTCTTCTCGATAAAGATTAGATGTCAAGGATACGTTATGATAATCCTAACGTACCGAACGCTACCACAGCGAAAGGACCGCCTGGGGGCGTTATAACGTTTGATAAACGTGCGTTTGATTGGCGTTAGTGCAGCAACTGATCGAACGCCGGACAGGCGTGGTTCCGGCGTTTGTATCGCGCTGGCAGCATTGTAATTTGGCATTCCGCTTCCGGCTCGTGCTCGTGCTTCGTGCCGCGCAGCAGGAACCACTATGAAGTACCTTGCCGACATCCTGGCCACGAAACTCACGCTGCCCGGCGACGTGCGGCTCGCGTTCGACGCCCGCCGGCGCACCGACCCGCTGGGCACGGTGCGCGGCCGATTCTTCGTGCCGCTGGACGAGGGCGAACCGGTTCTCATTGGCGAGGTAGTCTACGCGGTGGCGTTCCTGACCCAGGCCCACGACTACCTGCGCACCGCCTACTTCGGTGCGGACGCCGAACAACTGCTCAACCGCATCGCCGACACCGGGGCCGGCTTGTAAAAGTTATTCTTTGGGGAACCGTCCCCGCTGTGTTGGTGATGCCCGACCCATTCCGAAAGGCAAGCACATAAGTCCGCGACGTGTAATTGCGACCGTAAGCGTTGGTTGTGTTCGGCGCCCGCACGTGCGGGCGCAAATGGAACCGCGTGCGGCGCAACGGGTGCGAGTTGCCATGCGGAAAGCGTAGCGGTCTGGCCCAGATACCCGATGGCCCCAAGTAGCTGGCCGTAGGTGAACGCCAAACCGGTGGGGGACGCACTCGTGCCCCGGAAGTACCCGGCGTTGCCGACACGATGCGGAACGAGCTAGGGTGACGAGCTAGCCCTTGCGTTAGGTGGCCCTGTACTGGCTGCTCTGGGCAGGTGAGTTGAAAATCCTATTTATGTTAATTAAGTTATACTAACTTGTTTGTTTACTTGCATTATTATACGCCTTTTTTTCTTTGGACATGACGAACCTTGACTCCTTTCCCATCGGCAGGTACTGCTGCTATCTTCTGTTGGTGCTGACGTTACAGCTTGCCAACAGCCAAAGCGCACTTGCGCAATCGACAAAATTGCGGACAATGCACTACCTGCCGGATTCTCTGTACAAGATCAAGGTGAACATCAAAGGAAAAGACTCGCTGGTCGTTAACCGGCGCTACTTGCGGTACTTTGGTCCGGCAAAAAAGCCAGCCACGCCAAAAGTTGAAACCGTGCTCATCGAGGAGACCGTCAAGGGCCAAGATACCAAACTCATTACGCGGACAACGACGACCCAGCTCAAGCCGGGAGCAGAAGCGAAGAGCCGGAAACACTACGCCCGCCAGTTCACCCCCTCCGGCACCGCTTTTTTTGTTGAGCACAAAAAGGACACCTTGTTTCTCGAACCCATCCCGTACCAAGACACGGCGCGTGTTCCGCTCGGAGAAGCCAAGTTCTTTAACCGCGCCATCAAACGCGTCACGTTTTACGTTCCGATCGACAAACAGTACGGGTATACAACCTTAAAATTCAAGACGCGGGAAGTCGGCGTTATGTTGGTGCCGTTCCGGGTGTACCTTGGCCAAAAGCTACAGCCCACCGTAACCGGGGGCGGCGCTGTTTACCACGGCTGGACACGCGGCACGCGGTACTATTACGACGACGGCACGTCCGTCTCGTTGAGCCATTTGTGGGGGGTTTACGTGGGATTCACGCAGGTTGAGGTCACCCCCGAGAACAGCGACAACCAGGTCGCGGCCAAGAGCACGGAGCCGGCGTTCACGCTTGGCGGGATGTATTTGTTCGGACGGGATGAATTAAAGGTTGGCCCCGTGTTGGGTTTTGATGTGCCGTTGACCCAAAAGGGCAGGAGATGGGATTATGCGTATTACCCGTACCTCGGGGTATCCCTGAGCTTATCGCTGTCCGTGTTCAAAATATAGCACGGCCGCCTGCCCTTCCTTACACGCAAAGCAAGCCCGGTCCAACGGCCAACGGCCGGTGCTTACGGCCGAAAGCGCTGCTGCTCAGCTTGGATGAGCTGCTGTAACTCCGCGGCCGTGGGCAGGTTGACCTGGTACTTGCTGACGAACAACTGCTCGCTCAGGCCCGAGGTCGCGTAGCGCACGAGCGTGTCGTTTTTCTGCGCACACAAAATCAGGCCGACCGGCGGATTATCGCCCGGGGTCATTTCCTGCTCGCGGTAGTAGTTGAGGTACACGTTCATCTGCCCGGCGTCGGCGTGGGAGAAGGCCCCGAGCTTGAGGTCGACCAGTACGTGGCACTTGAGGATGCGGTGATAAAAGACCAGGTCAATGAAGTAGTGCTCGTTGTCGAAGGTGATGCGCTTCTGCCGCGCCTCAAAGCAAAAGCCGCGGCCGAGCTCCACCAAAAAGGTCTGCAGGTGGTCGATGATCGCTTGCTCCAAGTCGCTCTCCCGGTAGCCGGGCCGCTCCTCCAGTCCCAGAAATTCCAGTACGTACGGGTTCTTGACCACGTCGGCCACGGTGAGCGGCTGCGTGCCCGCGTGCCCGGCCAGCACGGTGGCCTTGTCCGTCGACAGGCCGGTGCGCTCGTAGAGCAGCGAATCCAGGGCCCGCTTTAACTCGCGCACGGACCAGTTATTCTTCACCGCCTGCACTTCGTAAAAGGCGCGGGGCAGCGGCGCATCGAGTTTGAGCAACTCAATAAAGTGCGAAAAGCTCAGCCGGCTCAGCAGCACGCGCGCTGCCAACCCCGGCAAAGCAGCCAGTGGGGGCAATTGGTCGGACAGTGTCTGACCAATTGCCCCCGAGGGCAGCGGTAGGTCAAGCTGCTGCCAAGCCGCCGTCTCCTCCACCAGCAAGGTGGGATAGGTTTGATAGAATTGCCGGCAGAGCTTCAGGTTGGTCAAGGCCAGCCCGCGCACGCCGCGCGCCCGTAACGAGCGGGCCAGTTCGCCGAGCACGTGTTCGCCGTAGGTCGCCCGGTTGCTGCCCTGCTGTTCATATTCGACGAGGTACCAGCCGACGAGCCAGTTGCGCGCGGTCAGCCAATAATTTACCTGCTGCACGGCCGCCACCTGCGCGCGGTCGTGGACGTGCGCAATCTGGTCGGTGAGAGTCGCAAGGGTCGAGTTCATTAGGGGAGGGCAGGGGCTAAGCGGGTGAAAGCGGCAATGACGGTACATCCGCCGCAGCGAAGGACGGCAACAGCCGTTGCACGGTCGTGGCCTGAAACGCCTTCCCCCGCCGGGTGCGGTACCCGGATTCATTGAGCTGGGCCGCAATTTGCCACAAGGTCTGCCCCTTGGCGCGCAGGAGTTCGACCAGTTGCGCGGCTTGCCGGTTGGCCTGGTGCGCGCGGGCGTTGGCCTGCATGGCGGCCTGGCCTTGCGCAATCACGGCGGGCGTAAAATTCTGCGGGCTGCCCAGGGTTGCGCCACGGGCTTTCTTGGCCGCGAGCGCATCCTTGGTGCGCTTGGAAATCGTCTCGCGCTCGTGCTGGGCGATGACAGCAAAAAGTCCCACCGTCAGGGTGTTCGCGTCGGGCATGTCGCAGCAGACGAAATCCACGCCCGAGTCGCGCAGGGCGAAGATGAACCCCGCGTTCCGGCTGAGCCGGTCCAACTTGGCAATGAGCAACGTCGCCCCCACCGCCCGCGCGGCCGCGATGGCGGCTAGCAACTGGGGCCGCTGATTCTTTTTGCCGCTCTCAATCTCCACGTACTCGCTTCCGAGCTGGGCCGGGTCGGCGACGAAGGCGCGCACGGCGGCGCGCTGCGCGTCGAGCCCGAGACCGGACATTCCTTGCTTTTGGGTGGAGACTCTATAATATGGAGTGTAGCGGCGGGCCGGCGACATCGGAAGAAGGCAGTGGGAAGAAAACCCCCGCAAGTTATGCTCTTTTACATGTTGTAAACGCTCGTTTACAAGATGTAAAAAACGGGGCAGGCAATACCGACCGTTGCCTGCCGCCTATGCATTTTGTAGCCCCGACTATCTTAGCGGGCATGAAACCTGCGCTACTGCTGCTACTGTCATTTCTACTCATTTCTGCTGACACATGGCAGCCGTTTGCCGTTGACCAACGCGTAACAATGCAGCTTCCTCGCCCACCTGCTGTCATTAACCTTGCGAAGCTGACTCAAGGTCGGCAGTTAGGCCACATGCGCGCGTGGATGTTGCGGGCACCCGAAGGCACTTACCAAGTGTTGCGTACCCATAGCAAGAGCATATTGGGTAAACAAGACACGGTGCGCCGCATGAGCTTCTATGCAGGGGGGCTATTGGCACTGCTACGAAGCGAACGGGGGCAATTGGTCGCGCAAACCTCCTTCTCGACGGCAAGGGGCGCGGGGGTAGAATACAAATACAAGTCAATGGACCGGGCCACTGGCAAGCGCATCATCAAGTTCATGCGCTGCCTAGTGGTTGATTCGATTGGGTACTCTCTGAACTTTGTTGCTGCCGACAAGCTGGACAGCTTGGGCCTCGCCGGTGCTGAGCAGCGCCGGCGCTTCTTCGGCTCCATTACGGTAAAGCCATAAAGCGCAGCCGCACCTTTTCCTTCACCAATGCCGAGTATGCGAAGCTGGGCACACTACCTTACGCCGCCAAGCTGGGCCGCTCGGAATACATAATTGACCGACCGCTTGGGCCTCGACAAATAGTAGAGACATGATGATTAGATACCCTGAAATCTGCCCTTTTACCGGTTTAGCAATAACTGGCCGCTCCAAATTTGGGCCATACGCAGGCCGCCCGCGTGAAGGCACATCGCATGCACTGTACCTGTATGAATTTGCACCTGTAGGTCGAGCACTGGTTGACAGTATTATGTTCCTGTCACGCTCCCTAGGAGTTCAGGACGGTTACCACATCCCGAACACAATTTTGGCAGGTATATGCCGCGAAGCACATGAACTGAAAAAAGACCTGCCAATTGTCACCGCTCAAATGTTCGACGAACTGCCAGAGCCTTTCCCAAGAACTTTCGAGGACAAGCGTATGCACCTTTTGCGCCTGCTTTATGAAGCAGGAGGACAAGAGTATATCAAAAGGCATATTTATACTCGCGATGATTTTCCTTTGGGGTTTGCCGAAAATGCGGCTCAATTCCATCGGATGCTTGAGTCCTTAATTGATGAGCGCTTGTTGCGTTACAATAAGTCGTACACCGTACACGGTGATTATGAGGACCGCTTACTAGCTCACTACCATGAAGTACTATTAACTCCAAGCGGCAGACAGTTAGTTTCTTCTATGAACAACCCTAGACCTACAGCTCCTATGCCAACCAACTCCTTTTCCTTGGGCTCCCACAGCACTGTAAATTTGGTGCAGGGCGACAACATCAACCAAACGAACGTGTCAGGCAATAATTCAACCGCGAACGTAGTAAGCGGACACCATAATACCCAAGCCAGCCAAATCGCTTCGCCTGCTTCAATAAAAGAATTGGTTGAGCAATTGCGGCCTCTCCTGCAGGATGTCGCTTTTGAATCCTACAGAGAAGAAATAGACCATGAGTTGGAGCGCATTGAGGTACAACTCAACAAACCTGAACCCAAGAAATCCATCATCGAAACGGCCTTTGGTTATGTAAAAGATATGGCAGTGAAGAGCGCTGGGCCAGCAGCAGCATCTGGTGTTATAGAATTGATAAAGCATGCTCCAGCTTTGCTTGCCACAATTCAGGACTTAGGATGATATAAGATTTTATTCCTTTTGCTAACAAATTCCTATTTTATGGAAAGGTGTATAAGTCTATACCATAGTAACATTAAAAATCTTGCTACTCACAAGTTTGATGAGCAGCCGTTTTTTAAATTAGAGGGAGAGATAGTAGACAGCGGATTTGACGCGTTACCTCCAAAGGGGTACGAACTACCTAAAAAATTCCCAAACTGCTGTAAATGGCATACTAGCCTATTAACCAGCCATTCCGAATGGTTTAATAGTTTTCCCAATTGCTGCGAACCTCATAAAGAACTCAGCCAAAGGATTTGGTTTAAAAAGGAAGCATTTCACGGCCTGCCTTTGAAAATCGTTAAAAACATTGCTTTCACATCGCAGCACATCCATGAGCAAGCCCAGAAAGAGAACGGCCTCGAAGACATCATTTATTACATTGAATACATGTTGGAGAGCTTCGGTACTCCTGGCATTGGAGCGAGTAGCTATATATCTAATTTGAAATACTACTTACTTCACGTCAAACAACCTTTTGCCCTCAAAGAAACTAAAAATTTACTAATTAACTATCTAGCTCAACTACAATCAAACGAGTCTTTATCATCCGTTGACCCCAACTTGGTATATAGTGTATTCCAAAAGTGGCTCAACGCTTTACCCGACCTCAGTATTTTTAGCGCTTTCAAACAGGCATATCAGGGAAAAATAGCCGCAGATTTCCTTTTCCACGAAGCTTCGCACAACCCGTACTCAGGCCGAACAAGTTTTAGGATTAGAACGCGCAAGCAATTAGTTAAGCATTTGTTAGAATTCACAAGGGATGCTTTGGCTAGTGTAGATTCCTTTTTATTGCTCGAAAACGGCACTATTTCCAGTGTTGCGAAGCACCAGCTTGATATTGTTGGAGGCAAACGTAAGATAAAGCAAGAAGCACTACTAGGCAAATACACTAAAGGAGAGTTGAAATACTTGGATGTTATGCAACAGTGGCTCGTTAATGAGGAGGAGTACTTTACTTCGGTCGCTTCTTTGCTCGGGGACCCTGCCATCTTACCTAATGTTCAACGCCCCCCTAGCCTGGTAGCTGGAATAGTTAGCCCAATTCAAAATCACATTTCGTTAGGGGACAACGCTAACATTTATATGGCTCAGGGCAATAATATTGAGCAGACTAACGAACTGTCTAGTAGAAATTTGATGAATGACGAGCTAGCA
>JAYSZD010000739.1:0-1343 GCA_043738185.1 Hymenobacter sp.
TAGCTCAGGTCTTGTGGATAGTTGGCATTTTGTGGCTGATATTCAGAAGGTCCCCAAGAGCGTTAATGAATATCAAGCTCTGGTTACTGATGGGGTTCATAATCGGGCCCATATTTCGAATGTCAGGACGCCTCCTAAATGAAATGCTACAAGACTCTAACGACACACATGTTGAATTCTATTTATACCGACTAGTTTCAGTGGTAGTAGGATTGATAATTCTCAATTGGGTTCGAGCTAATGTCAAAGTAGAGAGGAGTAGTGTTGTTTCTGAAACCTAGCCGATGGAATGGATTTAGCAGAGCAACTTCGCTGAGTATGAAAACCCTCTGCCTCCTGGCCGACCGCAACGGCGCGGGCAAAACCGCCGCCTACGCCCTGCTGCCTAACTTGGTAGGCGATGGCCCCGGTTGCTACTTTTGCCGCCCACTTGTTTTGTAATCACGATGGCTAAGAAACCCACCGCGCCCAAGCCGCAGCTCGTGCACATCAAGTCGCCTGGCGCTGACGCTGGTGCATTTTCCAAGGCTCAGAAGGAGTTCAACCGCCTCACCAAGCGCATTGTCAAGCTGGAAAAAGAGGTTGTCGACTATCGCGAAGCGGCCACCGCCATGCGGCAGCGTGTGCAAAACGAGTACCGCCCGCTGCAAGCCCGCCACAACGCCGCCCGCGCCGGCCTGGTGCGCCAGCTTGATGAGGCATTTGAAACCCATAAGCTCACCAAAGGCGAGAAGAACAAGATTGCCGACCTCATCGGCCAGTGCGCCGACTTGCCTGAGCGCGGCCACCCCGACCTCGCGCCCCTCATCAACAAGCACGCGCCGCCGCTCACGGCCGAGGAGGAAGCCGCCGCCGACCAGCACACGGCGGAGATGATGAAGCAGCTGGTGAGCATGCAGTTTGGCATCGAGTTCGACCCCGACGTGGACGTGAGCACCCAGGAAAAATTCATGGCCTACGTGGACCAGAAAATGGCCGAGCAGGAGGCCGCGTTTGAGCAGCAGGAAGCCCAGGCCACCGAGCGCCGTGCCAAACGCAAAAAAAGCCCGAAGCAGCAGGCCGCCGAGGCGCATAAGCAGGCCGAGGAAAAGAACATCACCAAAGCCGTGCGCACGCTCTACATGGACCTGGTGAAGCATCTGCACCCCGACCGTGAGCCCGACGAGGCCGAAAAGCTCCGCAAAACCGAGCTGCTCAAGCAGGTTACCACCGCTTACCGGGCCAACGAGCTGCTTACCCTGCTGCGCCTGCAGCTGGAGTTGCAGCGCATTGACCAGAGCCACCTCGAAAACCTGGCCGAGGACCAGCTCAACTACTATAACAAGCTGCTAAGAGAGCAGGCC
>JAYSZD010000740.1:0-3276 GCA_043738185.1 Hymenobacter sp.
CTGATGCTGATTGACGACCACATTAACCTGCAGCCCACCAATCCGCTCATCGGCGCCAACCTCGACGAGCTGGGCCCGCGCTTTCCCGACATGTTCGCGCCCTACGACGCCGCCCTGCTGGCCCACGCCGAAGCCGCCGCCCAGGCGCTGGGACAGGCCGGTACCACCCGCCGGGGCGTGTACGTGAGCGTGCCCGGTCCCATGCTCGAAACTCCCGCCGAATACCGCTACCTGCGCATTATCGGGGCCGATGCCGTGGGCATGAGCACCGTGCCGGAGGTTATTGCCGCCCGCCACCTGGGCCTGCCGGTGCTGGCCGGGCGCGCACAAATCGGTGATAACGGACACGGCCAGCACCGGCAGGCCCAGGTGGCGGGCGGCGATAACCTCCGGCACGGTGCTCATGCCCACGGCATCGGCCCCGATAATGCGCAGATAGCGGTATTCGGCGGGAGTTTCGAGCATGGGACCGGGCACGCTCACGTACACACCCCGGCGGGTGGTACCGGCCTGTCCCAGCGCCTGAGCGGCGGCTTCGGCGTGGGCCAGCAGGGCGGCGTCGTAGGGCGCGAACATGTCGGGAAAGCGCGGGCCCAGCTCGTCGAGGTTGGCGCCGATGAGGGGATTGGTGGGCTGCAGGTTAATGTGGTCGTCAATCAGCATCAGGTCGGCGATGTTGAAATCAGGATTGAGGCCGCCGGCGGCATTGCTCACCAGCAGCTGGCTGATGCCCAGCAGCTTGAGCACCCGCACCGGCATTGCCACCTGCTGCATGGTATAGCCCTCGTAGTAGTGAAAGCGGCCTTGCAGCACGGCCACTTTCTTGCCGCCTAGGCGGCCCAGCAGCAGCCGTCCGGCGTGGCTTTCTACCGTGGAGAGCGGAAAATGCGGAATGTCGGCGTAGTTAATTTCGTACTCGACTGCAACCTCCTTCGCCAAAGCGCCCAGGCCGGTTCCGAGGATGATGCCCGTCTCAGGCTGGAAATTGTTGGACTGGGCCTGGATATAGGCAGTGGCTTCGCGTAGTTGCTGCATCAATAGAATGATAAAATACGACTGCAAAGTTGTCACAATTCCTGCCATAAACCGTTACCTTGGCCTTATGCTGCTTTCTACGCTCGCTTTCGCCCCGAAACCCTACCTCTTATTGGCCGCGCTGCTTATGTGCACGGCTTGCTCCGAGGAGGACGCAACGCCCCAACTCACGGCCACTGAAGTAGCCGTGAACCAAGCCGTCGGCACCTATGCCTGCAGGGCCTATTTCACGTCGTGGTCGGGGGGCACACCCAGCATCACCATCCGGCTGCGCGACACCACAATTCTGATAACCCGCGTCGACTCCAATACCGTGCAGATTGGAGGCACTGAGCTGGATGTCATTCGCGACCCCGCATACCAGGGCTGGCGCGGGCACGCGCCCACGCGCTCAGCCACTACGTTTGGCAATCCGGCCTTCGGGATATCCACCACTTACCAAATGCTGCAGGTAGCATCAAACAGCGACAGCCTGTATTTTGAAAATTCCGGCAGTGGCCGCTCCTTTGGACGGGTGTGGAAGTACTACGGCAAGAAATAAGAAAACCCGGACTGGCTGCAGTCCGGGTTTTCTTTTGGGGCAACGTTTCTATTTCACGTCCAGTTCGTACGGCAGCTTGGCTTGCACGCCACGCATGGTCATCAGCTGCTGGTATTGGGCGTAGGCCGGGTAAAGCGGGCCCAACTCGGCTTTCATCGCCTTGGCTTTGGCCTCGGCATTGGCATCATCACCGAGCATGGAGAGCAGGTTTTCGATGCTTGACTTGCGGCGGGGCAGGCGCTGCACGCGGTAGTCGTCGGACTTGAGCTTGGCGCGGGAAGCGGCAATTTTCAGGGCGTCGTCGTAGTCGCCGAGCACGTCAATCAGGCCGTTTTCTTTGGCTTCGAGGCCGCTCCAGACGCGGCCTGAGGCCAGCCGGCGCAGGCGCTCCACGGGCATGCGGCGGCCCAGGGCAGCCTTGGTCGTGAAATCGGCGTAAATGTTGTCGACTTCGCCTTGCAGGGTGCGTTTCTCAAACTCAGTGAGGGCGCGGGTGATGGTAGGCAGGTCGGAGAATTTGCCGGTCATCACCCGGTCCACGGTGATGCCGAGCTTGTCGGCCAGCATGGGCTGAATGTTGGGCAACACACCAAATACCCCAATGGAACCGGTGATGGTGTTGGGATGCGCCACGATGGTATCGCAGGCCATGGCAATGTAGTAGCCGCCCGACGCCGCCACGTCCGACATGGACGCAATGATGGGCTTCACCTTTTTGGTGAGGATTACCTCGCGGTAAATGATATCGGAAGCCAGGGAGGAACCGCCGGGCGAGTTGATGCGCAGCACCACGGCCTTTACCTTTTTATCGAGCCGGGCTTTGCGGATGGCTTCGGCAAATTTCTCGCTGCCGATGTTGTCGTCGCTGCCCTTGCCCGTCACGATGTCGCCCTCGGCGTAAATCACGGCAATGCGGTTGCTGCTCGTATTGCCGTCGCCCTCTTCGTCCTGCTCGCTGTAGTCGCTCAGGCTCACCACGCTCACTTTTTCGTCGCTATTCAGGCCTAGCTTGCCGCGCATGTAGTTCTGCACCTGGTCGAAATACCCGAGCTTGGTCACCATTTTCAGGCGCAGGGCGTCGGGAGCATTGTGCACCAGCATGGAGTCGGAAATAACCTTGAGGCGGGCGGGGTCGATGCCGCGCGAGGCCGCTACCTGCCCAATCATGTGGCCGTTGATGGAGTTCAGGAACGACACCGTCTGGAAGCGGGCCGAGTCGGAGAAGCTTTCGCGGAAGAACGGCTCCACGGCGCTTTTGAACGAGCCCACCCGGAAAATATAGGGCTCAATGCCAGCCTTTTCGAAGAGCCGCTTGTAGAACATCACTTCCGTGCTCAGGCCGTTAAATTCGAGCGAGCCCTGCGGGTGCAGGTAAATCTGGTTGGCTATCGAGGAAAGGTAGAAGCTCTTTTCGGAGCATACTTCGTGGTAGGCCACGACGAATTTACCCGACTTTTTGAAGTCCAGCAGCGCGTCGCGCACTTCCTCCAGCGACGCCATACCGCCCTGCACGATGTCCAGGTTCAGCAGTATGCCCTTGATGTCACCATCGCTTTTGGCGCGGCCAATGGCTTCCTTCAGCCCTACCAGGCCCGTGGAAGTACTGCTGTTAAAGCTGAACCGGCCGTCGCGCCCACGCTCCGAAAGCGGCTCGTTGAGCTTGAGCTCCAGCACCGAATTGGAAGCTATTTCTTTGCGCT
>JAYSZD010000741.1:0-3272 GCA_043738185.1 Hymenobacter sp.
GGCCAGCAGGCGAATCACGTGGCCATCGGTGAGGCCGATGATGCTGATTTCCGGGCCGCTCAGCTTCTCTTCCAGCAGAAAGGAATACCAGCCCGAATAGCTCGTCTGCAAATCATCGAAAGCCGCTTCGGCCTCTGCCAGCGACGAGCACACGTACACGCCCTTGCCGGCGGCCAGGCCGTCGTATTTCACCACCACGTGCCCGCCCAATTCGGCCGCTTTCACGCGGGCTTCAGCAATATTGTCGCTCCGAAACGGCCAGGCCTGCCCTGTGGCCACGCCGTGGCGGCGCATGAACTCCTTGCTCCACACCTTCGAGCTTTCCAGCCGCGCCGCCGAGCGGGTCGGGCCAAAAACCTGGATATCGGACCCGGCGAAAAAGTCGGTGATGCCGGCCGCGAGCGGCGCTTCCGGTCCCACCACAATCAGCCGGGAATCGTGGGCCTGCGCGAAGGCTTGCACCGCCTCAAAATCGAGCGGGTCGATTTCGGGGTAGCTGTTGGGAATGCCGGCGTTGCCGGGCCGCACGTGCACCGTGGCCCCGTCGCGGGTCAGCTTTTCGGCCAGGGCGTGCTCACGCGCGCCGGAGCCGAGGAGGAGGAGGGTTTTATTCAATGCTTTCATACTAGGTCAGACCAGCGCTTAGCTGATGTCTTGAATAGAGGCAATAAGGCTGTCGCGGAAGGTAAAAATGGATTGACCCGTGAGCTGCAGGATAGTGCCCGCTTTCACACCATTAGGCCAGTCAATGGCCGTAATTGCAAAATATTCGATACCAACTTCAGCGCGGTCATCCTCGAAGTGGAAAGACTGCATATGCTGATGTCTTTCCATGAAAAACTCGCTTGCTTGAGTTGCTTGCGCTTCGAAAGCAGCCTTTCCATCGGTCCGAAGCGTCGCGCTTCCGTCCGCAATATTTTCAAATACGACCATTGGGTGCAAGCACGAGAGCATACAACCCACGTCGAACAGATTATATCCTTCGAGGTAGTTTTCGATAAGCTCTCGTGCTTGCGGCTCCGTCATCGTAATTGCTACAGTGTTTTCAATTCCTCGTCGGCCGCTTTCAGCATACCGGCCTGTACGAGGTTGGCCAGCAGGCGGGCGCTCACATCCTTGCTGTCGGCGGTGGGTAAGGCCTCGCCCACGATGCGCTCGTAGATGTCGAGGTAGCGGCGGCTGGCTTCCTGGGTTACTTCCGGAGTGAGGGCGCGGGGGTACTGGCCATCCTTCTTATTGGCAATGAGCCATTGGCGGACGTACTCTTTGTCCATCTGCTCAGCCGTTTCGGGATTTTTAGCGTAATCCTCGGCGCTCCAAAAACGCGACGAATCAGGCGTGTGCATCTCATCGATGAGAATGAGCTCGCCGTTCAACAAGCCAAACTCATACTTGGTATCAACCAGAATGATGCCCTTGGCCGCCAGCATTTCGGAGCCGACTTTGAACAGCGCCAGCGACTTCACCGCCATCTGGTCGTACAGCACCTGACTCACCCAACCTTCGCTCACAAGGTTTTCGGGGGTGATTTCGCGGTCTGATTCCTCCTTAGTCGTCGGCGTCACGATGGGTGCCGGAAACGGCTGGTGCTTGCTCAGTCCGTCGGGCACCGTTACGCCCGAGAACGTGCGCTGGCCGGCCTGGTAGCCGCGCCACATCGAGCCCGTGAGGTAGTGGCGCACAACCATTTCCACCTTAATGGGCTCGGCTTCCTTCACCAGCATGGCGTTGGCGTCGATGAGTTTGATGACGTGGTTGGGGATGATGTGGGCCGTCTTCTCAAACCAGAAATTGGCCAAGCCATTCAGCACCGCGCCCTTATGCGGTATGGCCGTTTCCAACACCGAATCGAAGGCCGAGAGACGGTCGGTCACGACGATGAGACGGTCGCCAGAGGGTGCACGCAGGCTATCGCGGACTTTGCCACGGTGCAGCAGCGGGAGTTGGGGCGAAGCGAAGTGGGTGAGCGTGTTCATTGGCTACGTTTCTCGGAGAGGCTAGTGTTGGTTGGCGAGTTGTACGACGGGGGGCGTAGCCGCATTTTTACGGGCGATGTGCGCCACGATATTCTTGAAGATTTGCAGGCCCTCACCTTCCTCAGAAGCATCCGGGTTCTGCCGCCGCCGCCGTGCCCAGTCCGGGTGGTTGTAAGCCGACAAAAAGGCCTCGGGATGCGGCATCAGCCCGAAAACCTGGCCCGTGGGGTCCGTAAGGCCGGCGCAGTTCAGGGCGGCACCGTTGGGGTTGAGGGGGTATTCGCTGGTGCCGTCGCCGTTGGCGTCAGTGTAGCTCAGGCAGTTGAGGCCGGCGGCTTCGATGGCGGCGCGGGTGGCAGCATCGGGTACCACAAGGCGGCCTTCACCGTGGCGCACAGGCACTTCCAGCCGGTCGATTCCAGTGAGGAAGGGCGTGCTTGACGCGGGGTTCACACGGAGCGTTACCCACCGGTCCTCGTAACGGCCGCTGGCGTTGTGGGTCAGCGTCACTTCGGGCGTCACGTTGCCGCCCAGGTTGGGGAGCAAACCCAGCTTCACCAGCACCTGGAAGCCGTTGCAGATGCCCAGCACGAACTTGCCAGCGGCGATAAACTGCTTGATGTCGTCGAGCAGGGTGCGGCCTTCGGCACTGGTTTGACGGTAGCGCAGCTTATTGGCCAACACCACGCCCGAGCCCAAATCATCGCCGAAGCTGAAGCCGCCGGGGAAGTTCAGAATGTCGAAGTCGTGGATGCTCACCTGCCCGTGCAGCACCTGGTTGAGGTGCACAATGGTGGCTTCCGCGCCGGCCAGGCGGTAGGCGGCCGCGAATTCTTCTTCGCAGTTAATGCCAAACCCGGTCAGGATGAGCGCCTGCACGGTACCCGCCGAATTAGGCGCGCCGGTTTGTGCCTCCGATTGAACTTTATGTGCTCTGTGAGCGCCGTCTTGTACCATTTCAAAAGTCTTTTGGGCCAATGGAAAAGGGTCTTGTGCTTTTAGAGCGAGTTGGAATGACTGAGGTTTTCCTTGGAAGCAACCCCCAGTAGCTTGTTCACCGGTCCATTGGTCCAGGCGGCGCGGAGGGTGGCTGTGTTGCCCGAAATGACCGTTTGGCCAGCGTGGCGCACGGTCAGCTGGCCGTCCGCCGTCACGCGGCCCATTCGGGTGGCGCGGTCGCCAAGCAGCTGCTCGAATGCCACCACATCTTCCGGGGCCACCGTGGCCAGAAAGCGGGAATGCGACTCCGAGAACAGCTGCGCTGGCAAAGTCAGGTCCGTTTCAGGCAGGTCGATG
>JAYSZD010000742.1:0-3266 GCA_043738185.1 Hymenobacter sp.
GTCCCCGCGCTGCTAAAGCCGCGTAAACGGCACGGGGACGCGAACTACAAAGTTCGCGCTACGACCCATTGCGTAACAGCAGTAAATAAATTAACCTGCCCCAGGTTCACGGAGGCGTCGCGGATGCTGCGGAAATTTTGAATGCGGAGGGAGGTAAGCATGGCGGGCAAGGCAGGTGAGGGGCGAAGTTAGGCAGCCAATCCCCGTGCCGGAGGTCGTCTCCCTCATCCGATGTGCCTGCCGTCTGGTTCACGGCAGTCTACGCCTTGGCCGCGGCTCCTGACGTAGCTTCCGAGGCCTCGGAAACCACGTCAGGAGCCGCGCCCGCTACGGCAGGAGCCTCGGAAGTCCTGGCCGATGGGGCGGCGGGGTAGGCAGCGGACATGGCAGCGGTTTCGGGTAGGGCGGGAAAGTAAATGAAGGATTTGCAGGCTTTTGCAATACCTTAGCCCCGGCAATGCTGCCATATTTAACTACCTAAATTTCTTGCCGTATGAAAGCCCCCGTAGTAACCCGCCAAAACGCCTTTTCCGATGCTGACCTCGTAGCCGACTGCCGCCAGCGGGTGGGCCAGGCCCGCCTCGACTTGAACGACCTCAAAGCCGAAGGCGTGACCGCCGCCGACCTCGACGACTTCGATGTCGCTGTTACCACTTTCGAGAAAATGCCTTCCGATGAGGCCCTCGAATACACCCGCGTGGCCCTGCGCCAAACCCGCGATACGGCCCTGGAAACCGGCCGCGCCGCCGTGCGCGACGTGTTGAACCCCGTGCGCCGTGCCTACGGCGACACCTCGCCCCAGCTCAAGCGCTTCGGGGCCGCCCGCCTCGCCGATGCCTCCGTGCCCGACGTGCTGGGCCTGCTGGCCGATGCGCCCGCCGTAGCCGTGCCCTACCTCACCGACCCCAAGACCGTGAAAGAAGGCTTCACCCAGGCCCGCATTGATGCCCTGCCACCCGCCCACGCCGCCCTGCGCCAGGCCCAAAAAGATTTCCTCGACGCCGACCAGACCCGCCAGGAAGGCACTCGCGCCCGCACCCTGGCCTACAACGCCCTCGATACTCGCTGCGCCAACCTCTGCGCCCGCGGCCAGGACCACTATCGGTCTCGCAACGCCACCAAAGCAAGCGCCTACGTGCGCGACCCCGCTCCCGCCGCCGCGCCCACCGCCGCCACATCCATCCCAATGCCGTGAGCAACCCGGAGCGGGAAAGTCGCCCCGAGCAACCCACGAAGCCGCGCCGCCGCTCCCGTAACCAGAGCAGCGGCGCGTGTGGAGTGGCTTCAACGAATGCGCCGGAGTAGCCAGGAGTTACAACACGGCTTCCTGGCTTGTCTCGTTGCCGGGGTAGTCCGAAGCCGTAATGGTAATCTTGTCGCCGGCCAGCAATTCGTTGGAAGCCGTCGCCACGTAGCGGAACGTACTACCGTCGGCCTCGGGCCGTACGTCGCCCTCCTCCACCGTGCTGCCATCGGGATTCTGAATGAGCACGTGCACGTGGTGCAGGGCAAAATCGTCGGTGGCCTGCACCACAATCACATCGCCCACCCGTCCCTGGTAGCCCGAAAAATCGACATTTGTAATTTTGGGCGCGTTCAGGTAGTCGGCCACCGCTACGGCGTAGGGCGAGTGCAAAATCGCATCGGTCTGCTTGCGGTAGGCGGACTCGCGGGCGGGGTCGTTGCGTACGTCATGGGCGTAGAAGGCGGCCTGCTGCACGCGCTGGCGCTGGGTGAGGCCCGCCTTGCCGGCTGCCGTAGGCGGGTTGGACGTATTCTGGCGAAAAACCAGGTCGGGGTTGTTGGTCGGCTGGTCAGGCGCGGGCACGGGAAGGGCATCGGTCATAACTGGGTGGGATTGGGGTGAGAAAGGGTGGCGTAAATAGCAACTTCTACCCTACGCACCAAGGTGTTGGTCAGGCCATGACTTTTTGAAAAAAGTGGCGAGCTGCTGCCCCGCACCCCGCCCGCGCCACACATGTCGCGCTACCGCCCACCCGGTACCTTTGCCGCTCCTGCTTCCCCCGACTACTCATGATTCGCACCGTAATTTTCGACATGGACGGCGTTATTATCGACACCGAGCCCTTGCACCACCACGCCTTTTTTACGCTCTTTGCCGAGCTGGGCATTGTTGTTTCGGCCGTTGAGTACGCCAGCTTTCTAGGAGGCTCGACGCGGAACGTTTTTCAGCGGCTCAAAAGCGAATTTGGCCTTCCCCAGAATGTGGAAAGCCTGCTGCTGCGCAAGCGTGAGCTGTTCAATAAGTCTTTCGATGAAGATGCCGGGCTCGACCTGCTGCCCGGCGTGCGCGGCCTGATTGAGGACTTGCGGGCGCACAACGTGCAGCTGGTGCTGGCATCATCGGCTTCCAAAGCCACGATAGCGCGGGTGTTTCAGCGCTTCGGGCTGGGACCCTATTTCACTCACCTCGTCAGCGGCGAGGACTTTGAGCGGTCGAAGCCCGACCCGGCAATTTTCCGGCACGCGGCGGTCTTGGCTAAAACCGCTGTGGCGGAGTGCATCGTTATCGAGGATTCGGCCAACGGCGTTTCGGCGGCCAAGGCGGCGGGCATCTACTGCGTAGGCTACGCCAGCCCGCACTC
This sequence comes from Hymenobacter sp., assembly GCA_043738185.1. Lineage (GTDB taxonomy): Bacteria > Bacteroidota > Bacteroidia > Cytophagales > Hymenobacteraceae > Hymenobacter. Next base: position 2,607 of record JAYSZD010000742.1, read on the forward strand.
CGCCGGCCAAGACCTGCGCCATGCCGACCGTATCATTCAACACTTCTCGGAATTGACCGCCCCAGCTATTATCGGCATTCAGCCCGCCGAAGATTAAGCAAGCCAGACCGGGTGGGCCGCTTGCGTGTTTCGGTACTGCGCTCCGTCGGTTCAGCGGCGCAAATTTAAAACCGGCCTAATTCCTCCCGGTCAAAGTTCCATTCGGGGGTTGAAAACTGCGCCTGGGCCGTGGCCGGCACCGCAAACCACGCGCCCAGTTCGGGGCTGTCCACATTGCGGAGCATGTGGACGTTTTGGGCCGGCATGTAGCTCTGGGCCAAGAGTATATATTTCTGGTGCGAAGTCGGGTTTTCGGCTACGTCCACTACCAGTACGGCATGGCCGGGCGCTCCACCGTGGATGAATACGTCGCCGGGCTGTACCGTATTGAGTGGCACCAGCCGTAGTTCCTTGCTCAGCGAGAGCGTGCCCGCGTAGCCGAACGCGGGCACCAGGTAGCGGGCCAAGGCCGCGTGGGTGGGCGCTTCGGCCGGGCGGCCGGCCGGCGTCACTTCCTCGCCGCGCACCTTGAAAGTCTTGCCTGCCACGAAATCTGAAAACCAGAAATCATAGCCCGTGGTGAGATGGAAATGGATTTTATTCGGGTCGTGACTGAATAAG
>JAYSZD010000743.1:0-8427 GCA_043738185.1 Hymenobacter sp.
TTCGTGATGTCGCCCGGCAGCCAAGTGGTGATGGCCGCGCCCAAAGACCGGCCCATCACTACCTCGACTGCCGACATCGCCGCCTCGGCCAACCCCGACCGACCGGCCGTGGTGGCGCCCGACCGTCCCACGCAACCCGTGGGCGGCAATCAGGCTTTTTTCGATTGGATTGAGAAAAATCAGAAATACCCCCTGCTGGCCCGTCAGCGTAAAATTCAGGGCAAGGTCCTGGTTGAGTTTATGGTGCAGGCCGATGGCAGCCTGACCGATGCCCGCGTGCTGAAAAAGCTGGGTTCCGGCCTCGATGAAGAGGCGTTGCGCCTCATCAAAGCCGCGCCCAACTGGGAGCCGGCCGTGTTTCAGGGCAAGCCATTAAAGCAAAAGATGGTATTGCCTGTTCTGTTCCAGTTATAATCCCCCTGCCAGGCTTCTTTCCCAACTCTACGGGAAAGAACCGGCCCTCCCGCTCCTCGTTTTCGTGCCATGACCCCTGCCCTTGCCCCTGCCGCCACTTTGCTTTGGCCGCACCAAACCCGTTTCCGGCAAGCAGCCCAGGCATTGGCAAAGGACCTGTTTGATGCCCTCGATGACGACCTACATCCGTTTGTGCTGCTGCTGGCCTTGCCCACCGACCCGGCCCTGCCCACCCGCTGCCTGGCCCCCGACGACTGCGGCCTGCCCGCCGAGGCCTTCTCCGGCGTGGTGGCCCGCGGGCGGGCCATCCAAAATGCCCGGCCGTGGCCCCAGCCCGAGAACGACGACGTGAGCCCCGCCATGATGCGGCGCAAGCTGGAAGGCCTAGGCGTACGCGACGCCGCCCAGGAAATCCTTAACGCCTTGGACGAAAATGCAGTTTACCAGCATTTTGCGGGCTATCCCATTCAGATTCAAGGGTATTTTGTGGTCACCATTCTGCGTTTTCAGCGCAAGCCGGTGCGTGTTCATCCTTCCCTCCGCCCCCACCGCTTCTATACCGATGGCCGGCCATTGGCCCCGTCGCTGCTGGTAGCGGCCATGCAACGCTTCAACGAGGAATGTGCCAAGGCCCTGAGCGACCCGGAGCCCGGCGCCGTTTTCTTTCTGCGGCCGCGCGAAAGCGAGGAGCTGCTGCGCGCGGCGGGCAAGTCCCTGCTGGACACGCCCGCCCAAGCCCTGGGTTTCGACCCGGCTACTACCAAGCTTTTCGCTACCTGCAACACCATCAGCAGCCTGCGCTACGAGGGGGCCGAAGGCGTGGGCAAGCTGTTGCTGGCCCGCCGCGGCCACCCCAACATTGAGGAAGTGTTCGCCCTCACCTGCCCTACTGAGCTCACTGACTACCGCGCCGTGCGCAAGCTGCTGGAAATGACCACGCCCGATGTGCACCTGCTCGCCGACGGCGAAAGCGTGTACGCCCTGGGCCGGCAGGTAGGTAAGTACGACGCCGTGCGCGAAGACTTGTTCGTCATCAGTTTTCTCACGCATTATTCGTGGGAATTGCAGCACGACGGCCACGTGCTGATGCGCTCGCACTACGGCCTGCCCGGCCTGCCGCGCACCCGCCTCAACCGCACGGGATTTCGCCGGGCGCTCAAGCGCACGTTCGGCCTCACCGAAACGGCGAAGGTGGAGCGGTTGTGGGAGGTCGTGCTCGAAGCCAGCCGCCAGAAGCACGGCACCCTGCTGGTCATTACCACCGAGGCGCTGGCCGAGGCCGACCGCCTCAAGCTGCAATGCACGCTCATCGAGCCCGTGCCGCTCACGCCGCTCATTACCCGCCTTGTCACCAGTATCGACGGGGCCGTGCTGCTGGACCCCGAAGGCTATTGCTACTCCATCGGCGTCATTCTCGATGGCCGGGCGTCGGGCCGGGGCGACAGCACCCGCGGGGCGCGCTACAACTCGGCCCTACGCTACGTGGAAAGCTCCGATTATCCCTGCATCGCCATTGTAGTGAGCGAAGACGGCCTGGTGGACGTACTGACTTCGGAGCTGGAATAGGCTTCTGGCGCGGGCTACTTGCGACGCTAGCGCTTGGCCCGGAACGACCAGGTGATGCGGAACACGGCTACTACGTCGCCGGCTTCGTCGGTGCCGGTGCTGGTGGCTACCACGGTGCGGCCTTCGCCGGTGGCGCGGCTCTCGGCCACGGCCTGGGCAATGCGGGCGCCTTCGGTGCAGGTGAAGGAAATCAGGCCCACGGCCTTTTTGCTGAAATCTGCCTCCAGCTTCGTTACCAGCATCGAAACTGGCCCGCCAGCCCGCACATGCATCATGGCCTGAATGCCGCTGGCAAACTCCGCCGCCATAGCCAGACAGGCGAAATAAATGCTGCGAAACGGATTCTGCGTGAGAAACTTAAAGCGAATGCCAACCACCGCCTCTTCGGGCGTGAGCGACAAGAGCCGCAGCCCCGCCAGCCCCGCCATCGGCAGCTTTTGCATCAAAAAGAGCCGCAGCTTCACCGGGCTGAGAACCTGGCGACGAAAGGCGGCGGCTTGGGGCGTATCGATAGCAGTCATGGACATTGCAGTTGGGCAAAAAATGGGGTGTGGCAGCTTCAGCTCTTTTTGTCTAGTACCAATACCACTTTGTTAAAGTTGGCGGAGGCGTTTACAACCGCTCGAAACGCTTCGAAATCTGCCTTCGGCCACCGCACCTGGCGGTAATTTTCGGATACCGTTACGGTTACGGCTTGGCCCTCCTGCACGTAGGAGGACTGAAAGTCGAAGTCCGGCTGAGTGGCGCTACCACCAGCTCGCACATCCACGTTGAGGTCGTTGAGGTTGCGCACGGTATAGCCCGCCGGCACTTCAAAGCGAATGGTGCGCAGGTAGCGGCGGTTATTGTCGTTTTCAATATCGAACTGCCTTTCCTCTTTCTGGTAAAGCTCGGTCTGAGGCCCCAGCAACGTACCGATTTTGAACAGGTAGCGCGGGCCGGCCTTGTCGAGCAGCGCCGCTGACTCCAACTGGCTTTCGATGATGAACGGTTTTTCCAGCGGGTTCAATCCCCTTTCTACGTTGCGCACGGCGAGTTTTTGAAAATTAGCCGCATCGGGCACCACGGACTTTTGCAGCTCTTGCATGAGTACGACGCGCTTGGCTTCCGGAATCAGCGACCAGTAGGGTTGAATCTGCAGGGCGGGGTAGCCGCCCATGGTTTGCCGCAGCTGCAGGGTACTGTTATCCAAATCGGGCGAAAAGGTCACCGTCACGTCAATGTCGTGCGGGCTCTGCTCGGCGTTGAGGGCCGGAATTTCCTTCACCTTGCCCACGGCCGATTCTGTAGTACCCAGCTTTACACTTTTGATGAAGAGGCCGGGGCTAGCCGTCCACGCCGCAGGCAGCATGCCGTAGCGGCACTCGGGCCGGCCAGGTGCCAGGAACTGCCGCGTGCCTGGAAAGTAAAGAGCAAAATGGTTGAGGTAATTCCAGGTATCGAAGCTGCCGTCGAAGGGTGCCGCCTCGCGGCCGCTCGTCACCACAATCTCGAAATCAATGCCCAGGGTATGGTAGATAGCCGCTAATAAGCGCGTGAACCCCGCTTCGGGCGCATTGTGCGTCGCCACCACCTGCGCGAGCTGCCCGCTGGCCGCTTCGTCCAGGTTGAAGGCGAGCTTGACATAGTTTTCGGCAGCGGCAATGCGCTCGGCCAGAGGGCCGGCCGTGGGAAGCTTGGCGGCGGCCAGCACTTTGGCCACGGCTTTCACGTCCTCTTTGCTCAGCGCCGTGATGTTGCGGTGCAGGAACAAGCTGGCGTCGGCCCAGGTGAACTGGCGGATGCTGCCTTTGCTGGCTACGTAGGCCAGTTTATACTCGACGCGCATGCACTGGGCCGCTACGTTGGCAAAAGCTTCTTCCCGCAGCGCGGGCACGCTTTTTTGCGCGAGCCGCAGCACCCGATGGTCGGCCAGCGTGGTGTCTACGGTCACGGCGGGCCCGTTGTAAACGCGCGCTTCAAAAGTCAGCGCGCCGGGAGAAATCAGCTCAAAAACAACGTCGTGCGCAGCCGTTCCACTCTGCAAAATCTCATTGCCAAAATGGTTGAAGGGCCGTTCCCGGGTGTAGTAATACTCGATTTCACTGCCTTTTTCGACCCCATCCACGGCGAAAACGCGAAAACCCCGGCCGCCTTCCTGGTCCTTCAGCTCCTTCATGTCGGTGGCTTTCACTTCCCGTACCTCGCCCCGCGGGCTGATGGTTCGGGCCCTGACCGCCACCGGCGCCCCGGACTCCAAAACCGGCACCACAATCTTGTTGAATTGCTCGATGCCCTCCGACGTATTCACCCGCACGATGCGGTGTTCGGTGGCAAAAAAACGCATGTCTTTGCTCGCTTTGTCGTAGTAGTACTCCAGGCTGGTGAAATCGCGGAGCACGATGGCCGGCAGGGCGGCTTCAGCCGTCGAAACGGGCAGGCGCTGGGTGCGCTTCTGGTCCCAGTTGTAGGCCGTGTTCACGAGGTCGGGAGGCAGCGTTTGAGCCGGAGCGAAGGCAGCTACCAGCAGTAGCCCGGCCAGAAAAAGAAGACGCATAGACAATGTATAGTATTCGTTTTTAGGCAATAGTGCAAGCCCGCTTTGTGGGGCACGATGCGCGATGGAGCGGCTACGTTCTTTTTTTCTTCAGAATCACTACCTCCCGGTAGGCATTGCCCAGCTTGGCAACCACGGTGTTCCAGCCACCAAATTGCTGGGGCTGCAGCAGCAGGTAGTTCACGTATACCTCCCGTTGCTGAACAATTCGATTTCCCTGGCGCTCGTAGCTCATCTTGAAGCCGATTGTTTCGCCCTGTGCCTGCACGCTGGGCGGGAGGTAGCTCACCTCGTAGCCCTCGGGCACCACTAGCTCGGTGCGGCTGCGGTCGGTGTAGGCAAACTCATTGTAGCGCGGCAGCTTGCGGGTGGTTTCATCGATGCGGTCGGTGGCATGGGGGCGCTCCAGACTCAGATTAATGTACACTTCATCGTCTACCTGCTGCACATAGTCCTGCAGGCGATAGTCGTAGCTGATGCTCAAGGGCAGGTCACGGGCGTCCAAGTTGGCAATGCTGTATTTGTCGACGAAGAACTTATTGTTGCCGCGCTCCAACAGGGCCTTCACGTACCGGGGCTCGGCAATATCGTTCAATCCATCAAGGCCGTAGCTCTGATTGATTTTGGTGTAGCCCGCCATGCTTAGGGTTCCGGTGCCGCGCAGGCCCGTTCCTTCCAGGGTCAGCACCGATACATCGTCGGTGCCGCTCCGGGCCTTGTCCATCGCCGGAATGTCTACCACGCGGCTGTGGCCGGGGTCCAGCCCCAGCAAGCCTTCCTTGCCCTGAATCATGGCCGAAGGCATGCCGTAGGGTGTGTGCTTGCTCGTGGCGTCCAGAAAAACGTACTTGCCCGGCGTGGGCTCGTAGGTGGCAATCATGTGGTTGTCGACTCCCGGCGTAGCCAGCTCGGCATACTTATAGGGCAGGTCGCGGGTCCCAACCCAGGTCAGATAAGCGGTTTTGACCCCTGCCAGCTGCAGCATCTCGTGGGTGAGGTTGGCCATGTCCTTGCAGTCGCCGTACCGCCGGGCATATACCAGGCCGGCATCGTGCGGAATGAAGCCGCGCAGCCCCTGCTCAAAGGCGATGTACTTCACATTGTCCTGCACCCAGTAGTAGATGCGCCGCACTTTTTCTTCCTCGCTTGTAGCCCCGGCCACCAACGAATCGACGCTGAGCTTGAGGGATGGGCTGGGTTGGCGCTCGATGCGCCGCACAAAATCGGCATACATGGCGTAGAGCTCCGGCACGCCGGCCAGCAGCTTGCGCTGCTGCCCACCTACGGGGGCTTCCTCCACAAAAAACACGATGTGCGGCAGGTAATAACTCGCCTCTGGCCCTTTTTCTTCGTGGGGTGGGCTGGGCAGGTTGTCAGCCTTCCAACGATAGATTACCTGGTTGCCTTTTTCCTCTTTGGTATAGGCAATGGCGATATGTTGCGCCTGGAAGGTCTTGTAACCGATACGTACGCCCTTGGGCGCCGTTATGGTGAGTTCAGCGTGATGCACAGGCACGTAAGACCCCACATAAAAGGGCATTACAAAGCGCGCATCTACGTGTTTGACGGTGTAGTCCGTAACGGTTCGGGCACCCGGCGCAACGGCCGGAAACGAAAACGAGGTGGAACGGGTATCGTCGAAGAAAATACCCGCTTGCGTCTGAAAATTATCCCGGAAGTTCGTCACCTTCACGGGCCTGAACTTTTCCCCATTGGGCACCAGGGTACGGGCTTCCAGTTTTTGCAGGCGGTTGAAGTGCGAGCTAAATACCTGGTCGTTGGCGTACATGGCCGACTGCTCATCGAGGTGCAGCATGTCGGCGTGGTGCCGGGCCAGCACCTGCACCGAGTCGTTTCGGATTTCTACCGTCAGGTCCTGGCGCAGTTCCAGGTATACCGCCTTTTCACCGGGGTATTGCTTTTTCATATCCAGCACCAATTGGCCGGGTGCCTGGCCACGGACCACGAAGGCAGCCGATAGAAATACGGACAGCAGTAGGATAAATTGATACATTCTAACTAGTATGAAGCAGGTATAAATAAAAGAAATGCTTGCCAGGCCAAGCATCGGCAAGAGGGACTTGCCTACTTCTTATCATAGACCATCAGATTCCAGTACATATCCGTGCGCTCGGGCTTGCCAGCGGCACTGTAGTAGGTGGTCGGCCCGCTGCGCTCGCCGCTGCGGTACGTTTCCTCACGTTCCAGGGTCCCGTCGGGGCGATAGTAACGGCAGGGGCCATTCAACACGCCGTGCAGGTAGTTTTCCACCTCCATGCGCTTTCCGCCAGGGTAAAAGCTCTCCAGCGTGCCAGTGCGTACACCTTTCAAAAAAGTCGAGCGGCGAAACACTTCGCCCGAGGAATAGTAAAAGGTGGCCGTGCCCTGCGTTAAATTGTGGTCGAAGGTTTCGGCGGCGGCCGGCTTGCCATTGGCAAAATTGGTGGCCACGGCTCCCGTCATATTGGGCAGGGGTTGGAAAGGCGCGGCCTCCGCCGGGGCCCGGAAGCTCACCAACTCACCGTGCTCGAACATTTTTTCGACCAGCAACTCGCCCGCGGGGTTGTAGCGGCGACTGAGCCCGTGGACGTCACCGCCCTGGCACTGGTACACGCTTTCCACCTTGCCGTTGGGGAAGTAGCTGGTCCACTGCCCTTCCTCCTGCCCGTTGAGGTAGCGGCCTTTCTTCTGCAGTTGCCCATCGGGGTAGTAGGTAAGCCATTCGCCCTGCATCAAGCCGTTGCGGTATTCTCCGAGCCGTTCGGGCGCATTGTTGGCAAATGTTGCTTTGTAGGCCCCGTGGCGCTGCCCATCCAGCAGCTTCATGCTCGTTTCCACGTTGCCGTTGGGCCGCAGCCAGGTGCCGGTGCCGGAGCTGCTGTAGCAAATCAGGTCGGTGCGATACAGCGGTTTGCCGCTTGGGTAGCGCAGGCTGTACTCCTTTGTCTCGGGCTTGAGGACGATTGCAGCCATCACCTTGCCCACCGAATCATACGTGGTGATGCGGCGCAGCTTGTCAAATTCGCTGAACCGCTCCTGCGTGAGCTTGCCCCCCGGCTCGAAGCTGCGGGCGGGGCCATTTTGCGCGCCTTTGAAATACTCGTATTCCTCACTCACGTTGCCATTGGCATAGTAGTCCTTCCATTGGCCATGGCGCTGGCCAGCCTGGTAGTAGCCCGTGGTCGCAGGCTGTCCGTCCAACGTGAATTGCTCGTAATACCCATCTTCCTGGCCACCAGCCGCATAGCTCAGGCGGCGCTGCACCTGCCCGCCGTGGTAATAGTAGGTTGAGGTACCGAATTTATTTCCCTTGTCATCGTAGTGGGTGATTTCGCGCACACTGCCATCTCGGTAGAACCACTGCCACTCGCCCACCATCTGCCCGTCCAGGTAGGTGCCGGTAGCGCTTTTTTCGCCGTTGGCACCGGGCAGCTGCACGGCAACCCGCCCCTTTTTCACCGCCTGGTCCAGAGTCGTCTTGCCCGCTTTATCGAAATAGCGCACGCGCACCGTGCGGCCGTGGGCATATTCGGTGTCGCTGTAGTGGTGGCCGGTTTCGTCGTAGTCGTGGTAGAGGCCGTGGAGCTCGCCGGCTTCGTCGTAGCTTTTTTCCACACTCAGCTTCCCGGTGGGGAAGTTGGTGCGCCAGGTGCCGGTGCGCTTGCCTTTGGCGTAGCGACCTTCCTCGCTCACCACGCCATTGGGGTAGTACTCAACGTAGGCGCCTTCGCGTTCGTCCTTATCGTTATTGCCCTTGTTCTGCGGGGTTTTATCGGGATAGTATGTCACGAAAGGGCCCTGCTTCACGCCGTTGGCCAGCATGGTGGTGTACTCAGGCGTGCCGTCCTGGTAGAAGCCTTCTTCCAGCCCGTCTACTTTGTCGGCGCGGAGCGTAGCCCGCATCCGCACCT
>JAYSZD010000744.1:0-3262 GCA_043738185.1 Hymenobacter sp.
CCGCTGCCGAAGGTCGTGCCGCCGTTGTTTACGAAGTTGCCATTCAGCGTTAGAGTACCACCATTGTCGGTGGTGAGGGTAGCGCCGATGGCCAGCGTAAGGTTGTTGGCCTGCTGGGCATCGTCAACCACGGGGTCGTTGGTCACGTTCGGGATGAGCACGTTGTCGGTAGCAGTGGGCACCTGCATGGGCATCCAGTTGTCGGCTACGCCCCAATCCGTCGAAACGGCGCCGGTCCAGGTCACGTCTGCCACCACGGGCGACGTTGGGAAGGCGGCCAGACCGGTCAGGTTGCTGCCGTTGCCAATGCGGTCCACCAGATTGGCAGCGCCCGAGGTCAGGTCGATGGTGTAAAGGTTGTCGGTGGTAGAGCCCGTGGGCGAGGCCACCAGGAAGGCCGTATTCACGGGCACGGCCGGGTTGGCCACATCGGTAAACACATCGAAATCCACGCCGGGATTCACGGTGATGCCAGTTGTTCCCTCGTCGACGTAAGTGCCGGCGTTAGCATTGGTGGCGCGCAGCAGCACGTTGCGCGTCTGGTCGTAGCCAAAGAGAGTGGTAGCCGTCGCGGCGTTGTTGTCGTTGTTGAGATAAGCCGCGCCCGACACCGCCGGTACGGTTCCGTTGTCGGTATTGGTCAGCGAAACATCGTTCACGAACGTCCCGTCGTTGGGGTTCATGCGCAGGTTGGCCTGCGTAGTAGCCGAAATAATGCGGATACGGTCCACCGTAGGGTTAAAATCGAAGGCGATGGCCGAGGCTGTGGCGCCCAGCGGCATGCTCTGGAGGCCGCCCACCAGCGTGAGGGCCCCGGTGCTTAAGTTCACGGTGTAGAGCTGGCCCTGGCCGGTCGTGGCGTTGTAGCCCAGGCCAAACAGCTCGCCCGTAGCCGGCCGGAAATCGAGGCCGGCCAGTGCCTGGCCGGTACCCAGGCCGGTAATGTTCACCGCCGAGCGAATATTGGTCGGGTTGCCGGAATCAAACGAAATCAGGTTGCCGCTGGCCACGCCGTACAGCAGCCGGCCTATCAACGCGGGCTGCGTGAGCGGGGCAATGCGTGCCGCCACGTCGCGCACCGTAATACCCAGGCCGATGGTGCCCACGGCCGTCGTGGTGCCCGTCATGGTATTCAGGGTGTATAGTTGGCTGAAGTTGCCCGTAGTTTCGGGGCTGTCGGCGTTCGAGACGACGAAGCCACGGTTTACCTGTGCGGTAGCGTCGTAGAAAAAGTCCAGGTCGTTGAGGGCGCCGCTGGTTGGCAGCAGGCTGGTGCCGCTGGCCGAGGTGAGCTCTCCCGCGTTGGGGTTGCTCTGAATAAAGAGCTGGTTCCGCACATCGTCGATGTCGTACAGCGTGGTGCCGGTGGCTCCGGCAAAGGAGTTGGTGTAGGCCACGGCCCCGATGGTGGGCGTGCCGGTGGCGCCGCTCACAAATTTCAGGTCGCCATCTTGGATGACAATCGCGCCGGTGTTGGGGTTGAGGCGGTAGTTGCGGGTGTTGTAGCCCGTCACCCGAATGCGGTCCACGGTGGGGTTGAAGTCGAAGCCAATGCCGTTAACCTCGGCCGCAGTGGTACCCAGCGATAGAAGCTGCGGCGTTCCGACTGGCGCGGCTACCGCAGTGGTTTGGTTGATGAGGTAGAGCTGGCCCTCCTCGGTGGTGGCGTTGTAGCCCAAGCCAAACAGTTCACCGGTGTTGGGGCGGAAGTCGGTGCCTACCAGGGTCTGGCCCGTGGCGATGTTCGTGATGCCCACCGCCGAAAGGATGAACTCCGGCTGGCCCGAGTTGAAGGAGATAAGCGCATTATTGGTGTTCACCGCATACAGCAGCTGGCCACTGGGTGCGGGCGCCGTGCGGTCGATGCCGAAGGTGATGTCGGTGACCGGGACCGGAAACGCCTGGGGCTGGGAAGTAGCTCCCGTACCTAATTCGAGAAGGTAAAGGGTCGTAACGCCGCTCCTGAGCACCGACAAGGCTGCCACCTGTCCGCCGCCGGGAATAGTAAAGATATCGAGGTCCGTCACGTCGCTGGGCCGCAGCAGCAGCGCGCCGCCGCTCGTAATCGAAACCGGCGCGCTCAGCCCCCCGCCGTTGGGGTTGGTCTGGATGAAGAGGCGCGAGCCGGCCACGTCCACGTTGTAGAGCCGGGTGGCCGCCGCGCCCAGGAAGCTGTTGGTGTAAGCCGCCGCGTCGATAATGGCATCGGGCGCCCCGTTCAGGGCTGTATCCCCTGTCACCGCGCCGGTGGTGGGGTTGAGGCGCAGGTTGGCCAGGTTGCTGCTGGTCACCCGAATCCGGTCCACGGTAGGGTTGAAGTCAAAGCCGATGCGCGCCGTCGCGTTGCCCAGGGCCATGGCCTGCGGCGTGCCCACGGCAGTGGCCACGGCGGTGGTTTTGTTCAGAATGTAGAGCTGGCCCTGCGCGGTGGCGGCGTTGTAGCCCAGCGCAAACAGCTCGCCGGTGGCCGGCCGCGAGTCGAGCCCAACCAGCGCAAAGCCAGATGTCACGTTCGCAATGGGCACGATAACGGGCGTAGTAGCGCCCCCGAAGGTCAGCGAAGCCAGGGCCTGGGCGCCGGGAAGACCAACAAGACCAAAAGCGGTTTGCGCCTGGGCGGCGGGGGCAGCAGCGAGCAAACCCATCGTGAGTGCCGCGCCGGACACTGCCTTACGGGTGTGCCGCCAAAATCCTAATGCGGGAGAAGGTACCATTGTGTTCATACTTACTTGGGGTTATTAGAAAAGAAAAGTGAACGTACAGATGACAGCATCAGCCGAAGCGGCATGACAAGAACAGTAGAACTACGACATTTGCAGCCGATTAGATTGAACTTTTTCAGATTAAATTAAAATTAAAATAATAAATGTGTGCTGCTGGGCTTAATGCGTGCTTTGGGCTAAAAAACAAGCACTTCAATACGGTGCCGGATGGAAGGAGCAGGCCGCAAGGAGAACAGGAGAGCCCGCTTTTACAAAGCGGGCTCTCCTGTTCTGGTACCCAAAGCCGGGGATGATGCCTTAGTGGAATATAGCTTTTGCATGCCCAGCCGGATTCGGTAATTTCCGAAGTGCCGGTCGTCTTACTTCGACGTTTTCAACCCCGATGCACGCTTCGGAATTCGGTGCGCACCTGCCCCAAAGGCAGCATCGACCAGTTTAAAACTCCACGATAAATCCTATGGTGGGCACCACCAGCGCGTCGTCATCCAGCAGCAGGATGGGGTTGGCGTTGCGGCCATCGGGGCGCAGGGGCTGGCCGT